>JAUXCH010000752.1 GCA_030618975.1 Planctomycetia bacterium | reverse complement strand
TCCGACTTCGATCAGGCGCGCGGCGATGACCGGTCCCACGCCGTCGGCGAGGGCGAGCCGGAGCCAGGCAAGTTGGGTTTCGTGTTCGGACGTGCCCACCACCTCAGGACCGCGCGAGGGCCCCGGGTGGTCACAGGAAAAATGGCCCGGCTGGAGCGGCGCCGGCGCGGCCCGGGCCGCAAAGGCTGCTGCCTCCCGCCGCAGGACCGCGCGCAGGGGCAGCAGAGGGCCCGCGAACGCCGTCGAGACGGGCCAGGATCCAGAGCGGCGACCTGCAGGCCGACCCTGCAGGCCGACCCCGCTGTGCCGTGCCGCGCCGTGCTGTCAGAAGCGGACGTGGATCTCCACCCGCCGGTTGCGGGCGCGATCCTTGGCCGTCCTCTCCGGGAAGACCAGCGGCTCCACGCTCCCGCGGCCGTCGACGCCGATGCGGCTCGCCGGAACGCCGTGCTTCGAGAGCTCGGTCGCCACGGTCTGGGCGCGCTCGCGGGACAGGTTGACGTTGGTCCCCCAGCGCTTCTTGGTCTTCTTGAGGGGCGTGCCGTCGGAGTGGCCGACCACCTGGATCTGCACGCCGGGGGTGTTCGCCAGCTCGTTGGCTGCGGCGAGGAGGCCGCCGGTGAGCCCGGTGTTCTTCTTGAGCTTCTCCGAACCCGACTGGAAGGCGTCGGAGAAGCGCAGGATCACGAGGCTGCCGTCCTGCTCCACGTCCCCCAGGGCCTTGGCCTTCATCAGGGACGCGAAGCGCGTCGCCTGCGCCCCGCCCCCGGAGGGAGTCGACATGCCAGAACTCGGCGGACCCGAGGCCGCCGGCGCGTTGCCCCGCGCGATCTCCCGCTCGGTCTCGCGCAGGCGCTCCTCGAGCACCACGATCTGCTGGTCGATCCTGCGGCGCGAGTCCCGCTCGGCGACGATGGCCGACGTGGCGGAACCGGTGTTCGTCCACTGCGGGGCGACCGGCTGCACGGTCGCCGGTTGCAGGGCCCCCGGGAAACCGCTCGGCGACGCGGCCGGGAACCCGCTCGGGGCGCGGACCGCCATCGAACCGTCCGGCGATCCCCAGTTCGCCGGAGGCGCGCTCGGCGGCGGGGGCCGGCTTGTGACGTACGTAGACGTGGACGGCGCGCGCACGACCCTGGGTGCCTGTTGCACCGCAACGGGTTGCTGCGCCGCCCTCTTCTTGGAACTCCGGCACCCGACGAGCGGTCCCGCCAGGACCGCCAGGGCAAGCACCATGAGGATCGCGTGGCGTACCTTCATCTCGCTCTTCCCTCCTGCTTCTCTGCTCTGCTCTGCTCTGCTCTTCCGGTGTGCTCCGTGCTGTCTGCTCTACGTGCTCGGCTCGATGTAGATCTCGACGCGGCGGTTCTCCGCCTTCGCCCGTTTCGTCGAGCCCGAGGCAACGGGGTTACGCGCACCGTGACCGGTGGTCTCGACCAGGCTCTCTCGCACGCCGGACTTGACGAGGAGGACCCTCACGGACTGCGCCCGGGAGAGTGAAAGCGCCTCGTTGCTCGCGAAGGGCGACTTCCGGATCGGGTCGCTGTCGGTGTGCCCCTCGATGCGGATGTGGCTGCCGGGGTAGGAGCTGGAGATCAGCTGGCCCAGTCCGACGACCGCGCGTACGGCCTCCATGTTGTAGGACAGGGAGTCCTTGCCGGCGGGGAAGGCACTCTTGAGCACGACCGCGACGCGGCGCCTGCCGTCCCGCGTGGTCCGCATCTCGACGGGCAGCGCGATGCCCGCGCCACCGAGACGCGCGCGCAGGTCGGCCGCGAAGGCGTCCAGGTGCGGGCTCGGCTTCCAGCCCATGTCGGGCGCCGGCGCGGGCGCCGGGCGCGGCTTGCTGTCCCGGGCCTGGACGCGGAGGCGGTCCACCTCGGCCCCGATGGCCTGCAGCCGGGCGACGTGTCGGAGGTTGTCCTCCCGGCTCCGGTGCAGTTCGGTAACGGCCTCGCGGCCGAGGAGCGCACCCTGCTCCGCGTTGGCGAGGTCGTCGCCGAGTTGCGTGCTCCGGTGCTTCTCCTGCTGCAGCTCGATGATCGTCCGATCCTGGGCGAGCTGCGCCTCGCGAGCCTGGTATCGGGAAGTAGCGTTCTGCTGGCGCAGATCGATATTCTCCGCTGTGACCACGTCCGTACGATTGCGGCTTCGCTTCGACGCGGCGCAACCGACCATCAACCCCAGCGCGACGAGCGCCACCAAGACCATCCACGGCCTACCCATGTCCATGCGCACCTCCCGTAGGCGTTCGTCGTCGGGGAAGGAGCACACCGGTCGCTCCCGGACGACCGGGGCTCCATCGATTCGAAACCGACGCATCGAGCCTCTAGCGATTCAATCCCCGATTCCCGGGTCGTCAAGCGGGAAATACCACATCTTGTAGGTGAATCGACATTCCCCACCGAGGGGCTGCGGTGGGAACGGACCGGTCGGAGACAACTTCCCGTATGCGTGGTGTACCCCGGGGTGGGGACACCGCCCGTTCGAGCTCAGGAAAAGAGGCCCTGTGCCCAGCCCGGGTAGCCCTCGGTGATGAACCAGTGCACCTCGTCGCCGAAGAGCAGGACCGCGGCACCGCCGAGCGCCAGGAAGGGGCCGAAGGGCACGTAGCGCAGGGAGGCCGCAAAGAGTTCCAGTCGTTCGCGGTCTTCGTCCTTCATCTTCTCGAGTCGGATCCGCCAGCGGTGGCTGTCGCCCCGGACCTCGTCCCCCACGACCCGCCCGCGGGCCTTCACCGCGGCGTCGGCGTCCTCGAGGATCCCAGCAGCCGGCAGGACCATCCGGACCT
>JAUXCH010000352.1 GCA_030618975.1 Planctomycetia bacterium | reverse complement strand
TCCTCGCGGGCGGGCGGGTGGATCCGTTCGATCCGTTCGCGGCCGATCCGGGCTACGACGTCCAGCCGCGCCGCGGATGGGGAATCGGCCTGGGGCGGGTAGGGACCTTCACGCTTAGGGGACACGCGGTCGACAAGCAGGGCCGCCCCGTGGGAGACATCGAGCTCACCGTGAGGGGCCCGTCGCCGAGGGAGGGCCTGTACGTCACGACGGGTGAGGACGGGCGCTTCCTGGTGGGCGGGTTCAGCGCGCGCGGCGTGAGGGTCACGTACGTCGAGCGGAGCACCTACAACCACTTCGCCGAGTTTGCGGGCTTTCGCGACCGGGAGGTCACGCTGTCCGAGGAGGAGACCCGGTTGGTCATCCCGCGGAACCCCCGCGTCGTGATCCGCGGGCGCGTGGAGGGCTTCGATCCGCGGGCCACGTGTTCGCCGAGTTTCGTACAGCGCACGCTCTTCCTGCCCGGCGGCAAGGAGCAGCCACGGGGCTGGAGCTGGTGGCCGCAACACGGCTTCCACGTCCAGCCGGGCCGGTGGCGGTTCGACGCGACGTTCGTGGGCGCTCCGGAGATTCTCGTCTCAGCGGCGGCGCTCGCCCTCGACGAGGTGAAGACCTTCGAGGTCGACGTTGGGTTCACCGAGACCGTGGGCGTCGTGGAGATCGGCTTCGACGCCGGTCCCCGGTTCGTGGACGACCCCGTGGCGTGCGCGGTCGAAGGGCGCGTCGCACGTGGCACGAAGGGCTGGGCTGGCACGCGAACCGTGGCGCAGGCGGCCACCGTGCTCCTGGTGCTCCCCCCCGACACGTACGACGTGGTGGGCGCGATCCGGATGTCGGACGAGGTGCGCATCTCGGCGCCGACCCGCGTGGAGATCCGGGGCGGGGACCGGGAGCGTCTCACCCTGCGGACGGAGAGAGCAGGGGGCATCCTCGTGCCCGCGGTGCCGCGACACCTGGACGGCGTCCAGTTTCTCGAGCTCGTCGAACGCGACTTCCCCGGGCACGGCTGCGTGCAAGGCGAGCCCTTCGAGATGGCGTGGCTCGGCCAACGCCAGCGCGCCACGACGTGGTGGGTTCCGCCGGGGCGCTACACCCTTCGCCGCCGGGACCAGGGGCACCGGGAAATCTCTCGGCTCGAGGTCGAGGTGCGGGCCGGCCAGGTCACCGCGTTGGAGGAGGGGCCGCTCGGCCTCGTGCTGCGCGAGGACTGACCCACGGGCCGTCGACAGCACAGCGGGACGGGCGCGCGACGCTGGGGACGCTCCCAGTCACCATGAAGATTCGAAGTCCTCCTCTGAGATTTCATGGTGCGGGGAGGCTCGCCGGGCGGCCACACCGGGCCTGGTCGACCTTGCCTGCAGGGGGCATCGGACTGCGGATGAGCTCCTCCCCAGTGCTCCGTGCGCTCGGTGAGGCCTGGTCAGCGGATTCGGTTCTGCGCCGATCCGACACCGGGCGAAGGGACCCTGGCGCGCTGTCGTGGCGGCGACCGCACCTTGCCGCTTGACGTGCCCGACGACCTTCCGGAGGCCCGGTCGGCTCGGGCCCTGAGAGCAGATGAACGTGTCGGGGGAGGCCGGCGGTCAGAAACCGAGCGCGAACGAGAACATGAACATGGTGTTGTCGAAGCGGTTCTTCGCGTGGAGGTCTTCGAGGCCCTTCAGGATGAAGGTGACGTCCTTGCACCCGATCCTCGCGGTGTAGGCCACACCGAGGCCGAGGCCGAAGGCCTCGCCGCGGAAGCCGCCGATGCCGTTCAGGCCGATGCTCGGGAGGACCGCATTCGCCCGGTCGACGAGGGGGCCGGTGTCGTCCGTCAGCTGGTGGTAGTAGTAGCCGAGAACGCCGACGGCGAAGCGCTTCGAGAAGTGCTGCGCGACGTTGAAATCCACGTGAAACTCGTTCCCGCTCGAGTAGTCGGTGGCCGTGTTCTCGGTGTTGAACATGACGCCGGTGACGAACGAGATCTCGTGGCCGCGCTTCGGATGGAGCCAGGTGAAGGCGAAGGTCGGGTCGAAGGACCAGTAGTTCCTACCCAGGTTGATGATGCGGTCCGCCGAGTAGGAGCCGACAGGCACGAAGATATTGCAGCCCAGGCTGAAGTTGAAGTCGCACTTCTTCCAGTTCAGCAAGGGCGTCACGGAGATGTCGCCGAGGCCGCCGCGGCTACCCGAACGCGACGCGTCGGCGGGGACCACGAGGTCGCCCGAGACCTTGGCGTCGAAGACGTAGGGCACGGAGACGACGGTCCCCCACCGCGCGCCGAGAGCGAGTTCATCGCCGAGGTAGATCCCCTTGAGGGTGTTCACCCAGGCGCGCTGCGTCCCGGACGCGTACACGCGCTTGCCCAGGGTGACCGAGCCGATGTCGCCCTTCAGGAACATCACGTCGTTTCGGACGTAGAAGCCCGGCTTGCCGAGCAGGGCCATGGCGAAGTCGCCCTGCGTGCCGGGCATGTAGTGGCTGCTGCCGCCCTCGCCAGCCCAGGCCGGCGTGGCTGCGAGCACGCTGAGGAGCAGGAGGAAGACGAGGCCGCGGCTGCCCACTAGTAGACCTCTGCGTAAGCTCTTAAGATGTTGTTAGGGCTGACCGATCCAAGGGGGGCATGGAACATTCCCCTCTCCGACGCGGTCCGAAGCCGGTTGCGATCAAACTCGTCGCCGATGAACGCGACGCCCTCGAACGCATCCTGAGAACTGCGACCGCGCCGCAGCGCGACGTACTCCGGGCCAGCATCGTCCTTCTGGCTGCCGATGGACACACCAACGCAGCCATCGCCGAGATGCTGGGTGTGGAAGAGAACACCGTCGGGAAGTGGCGGCGGCGCTTTGCCGAGAGCCGGGTCACGGGGCTGCGGGACGAACCGCGATCCGGTCGCCCGCCAAAGTTCACGGCCCGTCAGAAGACCCGGGTCCTGAAGAAGGCCACGCAGCGTCCGCGGGACCATGGCGTTCCGTTCAGCCACTGGGACTCGGCTTCGCTGTCGCGCCTTGCCGTCGAGGCCGGCATCACCACGTCGATCCACCCGACCACGGTATGGCGTTGGCTCAACGAGGCCGACCTCAAGCCGCACCGGGTGCAGTACTGGCTCCAGAGCCCGGACCCGGACTTCGAGGAGAAGTCTCAGGACGTGATCAAGGTCTACCTCGCAGCCCGCAGGCGGGCGAAGCAGGGGATCGCCACCTTCAGCATCGACGAGAAGACGAGCATCCAGGCGCGGGAACGCGTGCGGCCGGATCTTCCGATGATCCGGGGCATCCCCCAACGCATCGAGCACGAGTACGAGCGCCACGGGACACTTTGCCTGACCGCGGGTCTCAACGTCGCAACCGGTGAGGTTCAGGGGCTCCTCACCCCCGACCGTCCTGCGCCGGTCTTCGCCCGTTTCCTCGAGGATCTCATCGCGAGTGTGCCCGAGGCCGACAAGATCCACATCGTCCTGGACAACCTGAACACGCACATGCACGACGACGCGTGCGGTGTGGTCGCGGCGGCAAGCGACATCGACTACGACCCGGAGCGCTTCGTGAAGATGCCTCAGCGGGGCGAGTTCCTGATGTCCCCGAGGAAGCGGGTGGTGTTCCACTTCACGCCGAAGCACGCGACGTGGTTGAACCAGATCGAGATCTGGTTCAGCGTTCTATGTCGCAAGCTCCTCAACCGGGAGGACTACGCTTCCCTTCGAGAACTCCGGGCCTCCATTCGCCGGTTCATCTCGTACTACAACCGCCATCTTGCCCATCCCTACCGGTGGACCTATACGGGAACTCCGTGCCGTGTCTGAAGCGAGACGCGGGCCGGACCCTGGAGCAGGACGTGAACCCCTCGATCGAGCGTGCGCGGGAAAGACTCGAGGAACTCCTCGGGAAGAGCAAGATCACCACCGGGCTTCTCGTGCGCGTGCGCGGAAAGCACCTGACCCTCGTGCGGGAGGAAACGGGGCCCGGAGGGGAGCCCGAAGACGACCCACGCGTGCGTCTCACACACCTCGGCGGAGATCAGTTCGGCGTGAGCGTCCTGCGTCACACCGGGAAGTGGGAGCGGACGCAGTTCGCGGGAACCATCGACAAGGACGTGGCGATCATCCACGAGACCATGCAGCACCTCGTGGCGGACTGGCCTTGACGTGGGCCGCGGATTCGACGGAAACAATATCCAGTGAACTTCCGCAGAGGTCTACTAGTCCATCCCCAAGCCGATGTCCTTCGGCGGGTACTTCTTGAAGGTGGCGGCGTGCGCCTTGAGCTTGCCGGTGACCGTGGCCAGCCAGGCGTTCCGGCGGTGGCCCACGGTCATCTCTTCCTTGGGGCTGATGTAGAGGTTGAAGAACCAGGGGGCCAGGCCGACGTTCTCGATCGTGGCCATGTCGATGTGCATGTGCGTTGCCTGGGGAAGGACGACCTGGACGTGCACCTTGTACTCGCGCATGCGACAGGCCATGAGGTGACTGCCCCACCAGAAGTAGGCGGCCTCTCGCGAAGAGCGACCCGCGTCGTGCAGCAGGTAGGACGTCTGGTCGATGCCGTCGATGTAGCGATCGGTGGGGATGGCGTCGTCGGCTCCGGCGAGATGGACGGCGGTGTTGAAAAGATCCATGAGGTCGAAGACGTCGTCGCTCTCGCGGCCGGGCCGGATCATGCCCTTCCAATACGCGATGCCGGGAACGCGGATGCCGCCTTCGAAGGTCGTGCCCTTGGCTCCACGGAACGGCGTGTAGCCGGCGTCGGGCCAGGCGTCCATCTGGGGGCCGTTGTCGGAGGTGAAGAAGACGAGGGTGTTCTCGAGGAGTCCCTCCTCCTCGAGGGCCTGCATGATGTTCCCGACGTGCAGGTCCACCTCGGCGACGGCGTCCTTGTAGGGATACTTGCTGGCGCTGAGTCCCTGGTGCTCCGGATGCGCAAAGTTGTCACAGTGCACCTTCATGAAGCAGTGCTCGAGGAAGAACGGCTTGTCGCTCTTCGCGAACTCGCGGAGTTTCTGGACCGTGAAGTCCGCGAGGACCTGGTCCGCGCGGCCCATGTCCTCCGTAGACTTGACGACGCTGACCTCTTCGGTACGGCCACCCTTGAAGCCGTGCATGAGGCTGTGGCCCATCCCGAGCTCCTTGTAGGCCTCGAACTTCTCCTCGTCGAGCACGAGGTCGGGATAGCGGCGTGGGTCGATGCTCTGGGAGATCTCCTTCTGGGCGGCGTAGTAGCCGTAGTACTCGTCGAAGCCGACATCGTGCGGGCGCATGCCCACGCCTTCGCCGACATGCCACTTCCCCGTGAGCAGCGTCTTGTAGCCCGCCTCGCTGAGGATCTTCGGCAGACTGATCTCGTCTTCCCACGGGTTCTTCGTGAGCTTGTCCCCGGCGAGGATCGGACGGGTCAGCCCCGTCCGGAAGGGCAGGCGGCCCGTGAGGATGGCCGAACGGGTCGGCGTGCAGGTCTGCTGCGCGTAGCACGAGGTCAGCCGCAAGCCGCCGCGGGCGAGGCGGTCGATGTGAGGCGTCGCCGCCCCGACGGCCATGCCGCCTCCGTAGCACCCCGGATCGCCGTACCCCATGTCATCGACGACCAGCCAGAGGATGTTCGGCTTCCTCCCGGTCTTCTTCTCGAGCTCGGCGAGCTTCGCGGCAACGACCGCGTCCTGCTCCGGGCGCGGAATAGCGGGCTCCATGTGCTCGACGGTCCGTACGGAACGGTCGAAACCGCCCGCCAGCACCGTCAACGGGGTCATCCCGATCGTCAGAAGGACGAACGTGGGGACGAGGAAGCGTAGGGTCTTCATGGTCATGCCTTTCGGGACGGATGCGGGACTCAGGGCGGCGCTACTTCAGGGTCACGGTCACCTTGTCG
>JAUXCH010000379.1 GCA_030618975.1 Planctomycetia bacterium | reverse complement strand
GTTCAACTGGCTGTTGATGACCGGCGCCGAGCGCCAGACCTCGTTGAGGATGATCGCCATCGGCAGGCCGACGTTCTGGCCGGTCCACTCCCCGAACATGTTTTGGTAGCCGGTCTTGACGTCGTAGAGCACGATCGGCCGGCCCGTGTTCGGGTCCTTGGCGGTCTGGGGGTTCTTGAGGATGCCCCCGTCGAACCGGTGGTTCTTGCTCTGGGGCTCCTCGAGGACGGCGAAGTCGTGGACCTCGGACGCCTCGGCCCGCTGCTTGGTGCCCCGCCTGGGCACGACGAAGTAGCGCGGGTCGCTCTGCTTGTAGGCGGTCGCCGTGTCCCGGGCCTTCTTGAAGAGTTCCACCTCCCCGGTCTTGAAGAGGTCGAACTCCTCGGCCGTGCCCTGCCACGGCCAGGTGCCCCGCTGTTCGAGGCGCGGCGGCTTGCGGTCCTCGCTCCAATCCCTGTACCTCTCGGTCGGCAGCACCTCGATCCGGAACTTGAGGTCCCCGAGCGAGGTGACCACCTGCTCGATGGACTCGACCTCGCCCTCGGAGCCCGCCGGCAGCGAGATCTGGAACTTCGTCTCGCCGAGCGGCAGCAGCTCGATCTCCGAGAGGCCGAACTTGTCGATCCGCTCTTGGATGATCTTGATGGTGTCGTCGACGATCTTGTCGCGATCGGCGCCGGTCTCGATGCGCCCCTCCTGCTCGGCCCGGTCGAGGTCGAGCGAGAAGCGCAGGGTGGTGCCGCCGCGAAGGTCCTGGCCGAGGCGGACGCCCCAGCCGAGGAAGGCCCAGACCAGCAGGCCCGTCACCACCGCGATCGCGAGGAATCGGGATCTCAGGTTCGTCTGTTCCACGAGGTGTACCTCTCTCCTTGCACACCGCCGACGAGGCGGCGCCAGGGTGGAAGGGCTCCGGCGACAGGGCCGGAGCGGCGCGGCTAGAGCCGCAGGGGGAGAACGCGCGCGTCCGCGTCGGCGAACTGCGCGGTGTCGGGATCCGCGGCGTGCACGTGCTCGAGGGCCCGCAGGTCCTCGGCCGCGGGCGCGAGGGCGCCGGCAGCGAGGGCTGCCGATCCCGTCGGGCCGTCACCGGTGCGCCGATCGAGGCCCTGGAGCGCGGCGATCGAGAAGGCGCCGGTGGTCTCGGCGATGGTCAGGCCCGAGGTCGGGGCGCCGCCCACGCCCGTCGCGACGAGCGCGATGATGCACGGGAGCAGCACGACGGCGGCCAGGAAGAGGACCAGCCGCAGGCTGAGGGCGCACGCGGGGGGACGGGCCGTCACTTGCCGTTCCCTTTCGCGGACTCGCCTTCGTCGCCGGTCAGGACCTGCCAGACGGACGATCGGCTGAAGCGCATGCGGACGTTGTTCTTCTCGTCGACGCGGAGGGTGACCGTGTCCTCTTCGAGAGCGACCACCGTTCCGTGGATGCCCGCGTTCGTGATGACCTTGTCGTGCTTCTTCAGCTGCTTGAGCTGGGCTTCCCGCTGCTTGCGCTCCTTGGAGCCGGGTCGGATCACGATGAAGTAGAAGATCAACCCGACCAGCAGCAGCGGGACCAGGAAGCCCGTGTCCAGTCCTCCACCCGCAGCCAGGACCTGGAAGGCGAGCTCGGGCACGGGTCACTCCCTATCGTTCGTCGATGCGGACGCCGGGCGCCCGAGAGCCCCGTATCGTAGGGGCTTCGAGGGCGCAGCCCGCCGAATTCCGGCCCGATGCGCCCCGGTGCCCAAGGAGTCGTACGTCATGCGGATCCTCGCGGCCCTGTCCGGGGGCGTCGACAGCGCCGTCGCAGCCGCCCGCCTGCTCCGCGACGGGGCGGAGGTGGTCGGGGTCCACCTCCGCACGGGCGTGGAGGTGGACGCCGCCACCGCCGGGGGCAGCCGTTCCTGTTGCGGGGCCGACGACGCGCGCGATGCGCGCCAGGTGGCCGCGCGGCTGCGGATCCCGTTCTACGTGGTGGACGTGAGCGACGCCTTCGAACACGTGATCCGCGACTTCGTGGCGGCCTACGCTTCGGGGAGGACGCCCAACCCCTGCGTGCTCTGCAACGCCGGTGTGAAGTTCGGGCGCCTCCGTGAGATCGGCGCGAGCCTCGGCTGCGAAGCCCTGGCCACCGGTCACTACGCCCGGACCGGGACGGCATCTGCCGGCCGCCACCGCCTGCTTCGCGCGCGGGATCACGCCAAGGACCAGAGCTACGTGCTCTACCGCCTCGACCAGGCCCAGCTCGCGGCGGCTCGCTTCCCCCTGGGCGCGACCACGAGCAAGGCCGAGGTGCGCGACGAGGCGCTCTCGCTCGGTCTGTCCGTGGCGTCGAAGCCCGACAGCCAGGATCTCTGCTTCGTCCCGCGCGGCGACTACCGCGCCTTCCTGCGGGAGCGGGCCCCCGAGGCGATGGTCCCCGGCGCCGTCGTGGATCACGACGGCCGTGAGCTCGGTCGCCACGACGGCGCCGCCGGATTCACGGTGGGGCAGAGGCGCGGGCTTCCGGCCGTGGGTTCCCCCCGCTACGTCGCCGAGGTGGACGCCGCGTCGGGTACGGTGCGCGTCGCGCCGCGCGTCCACGTGCTGGCGGAGAGAGCGGTCGTGCACGCCGTGAATTGGATCGAGGTCCCGGAGCCGGTACCGGGCACGTCCTTCGGCGTCCGGGCCCGGATCCGCCACGCGTCGCGCCCCCGGCCGGCGAGGCTCGAGGTCCTGGGCGGGGGCGAGGTGGAGGTCCTCTTCGACGAGCCCGCGTTCGCGCCCGCCCCGGGCCAGGCGCTGGTGGCGTACGTGGGCGACGCCGTGCTTTGCGGCGGAATCCTAGGCCGTGCGAGGACGGGTCGGGAAGCAGGGCGGGATGCGCCCTGACCAAGCCCCGGAGGCATCCCCGAGAGATCACCCCGTACGTGAACGGGCCCAGGACCTCGGGGTGCCTCGGCCGCCGGGGTCGGAGGTGACGTAGGGAGGCGGAAACCGCCTCCCTACGTCACCCTCCGTCATCCTCCGAAGCGGCCCAGGCTGCTGGATGCGGCCCGGGCGCTTCGAAACGACCCGGGCAGCTAGCCCAGGCGGTCCTTCAGGGCCTTGCCGGCGCGGAAGGCGACACCGACGGACGCCGGAATCTGGATCCGCTCCTTGGTCTGGGGGTTCGTGCCCATGCGAGCCTTGCGGTGCGAGACCCGGAAGGTGCCGAAGCCCAGGATCGCGACGTCGCCGTCCCCGACCAGCCCCTCGGCGACCGACTCGGTGAACGCGGCCAGCGCCCGCTCCGCCTCAGCCTTGCTCGAACCCATGTGACGCGCCATCGTGTCGATGACCTCTGCCTTGTTCATAGCCTCTCCCGCCTGTTCACTAGCCCTCAGCGGCGGAATGCTAGCCAAACCGCCCCCGGAGCAAATCGTAAACACCCAGTGATGTTCTCTGGTACCCGACGCCGATGGCTCCTACGGAGCCTCCTCGTGGCCTCCATTCTAGGGGCTCTGGGGGACCTCCGCCTGCCTCGATCCGCTCCGGCCCCCCCGCCGGTGGCCGTCGTGGACGTTTCGGCGAGCGTGGGGCGGGGGCCGCTCGCCCCCCCGGAGGGGATCCGGATCGCCCCCGCCTGGGTCGCCGTGGGGACCTCCGTCCGTCGCGTGGAGGACCGTTCCGCGGCTCCCGGACTGGGGCGCGAGGGAACCCGGTTGGCCGAGGGAATGCGCCTGGCGGCCTCTCAGGGGCCGGGTACGGACCTTTGGGTGTTCACGGACGGACGGGCGACCGGTGAGGATCCGACCGAGGCCGCTGCCGCCGTGCGCGCCGCAGGGGGCAGGGTCTGGGTGTCCGCGCCCGCCGGCCCAGCCGCGGACGTGGCGCTCCTCGCCGCCCGCGCGCGCCGCCCTCTCGGAGGAGGGACGGAGGTCCTGGTCACGGTCGCGTCCTCCGCCTCCGGTTCAGCCCGCCTCGTGCTGGTGCGCGAGGGGCGGGTGATCGACCAGCAGCGCGTGACCCTCGAGGTCGGGGCGCGCCAGGACGTGGTGCTGACCGACGCGGGCTCGCCCCGCAAGGGTGCCGCCTACGTGGTGCAGCTCGAGCCCGGGCGGGGCACGCCGAACGACGATCCGGCGAACGACCGCCTCGCGCTCGGCGTCCCGCCCGACCGACCCGCCGTGCTCGTGTGGGGTGATCTGGCGGTCGGCGCGTGGACCGAGCCGGGCCTGCCGTTCCTGGTCCGGCACATGGCGGCCTACGAGGAGGGTGCGCTGGAGGCCGCGGACTGCGTCGTTCTCGCCTCCATGCCCTGGGCCCGCATCCGCGATGAGGGCGTGCGCGACCTCGTGCGGTTCGTCGCGGGCGGGGGGCGGGTGCTGATCCTGGGCGGACCGCGTTCGTGGCGGGCCGGCGGGTGGAGCGGCACGGCCCTGGAGGACGACCTCTCGGGGCTGAGGGTCCCCCGACCGGAGGGGCCCGGTCTTGCGCTCCTCGTCGCCGTGGACACGAGCGGCAGCACCGCGCGGGGTGCGCTCGCGCACCTGCGGCGTGCGGTGCGCAAGGTCGTCGAGGCCTTGCGTCCGGGCGAGCGGCTGGCCGTCCTGCCGTTCGTGGAGCGCCCCGCGCCCGCGTTGCTCCCCCCGGGGTGGATCGACGCCGACGCGTCCGAGGGTGCCCGCTCGACACTCGACCAGCGCATCGAGGGACTCGTGTCGGGCGGCGGCACGGACCTGGCTGCCGCGCTCCTCGCGGGGGCGCGCTGGGCGTCCGAGACCGGCGCGCGGTCGAAGCGCGTCCTGCTCCTCACCGACGGCGACCCGGACCACCCGCCGGGCGAAGCGGCGCTCGCCGAGGTGCGTGAGACCTTCCAGCGCCTCGACGTCGAGGTGCTGGCGCTGGTGTCGGGCATGCCCGAGGCGGCGGCACGCCTCCGGAAAAATCTCGCGGGGAATCCGGACGACGTCGTGCTCCTCGACGAGGCCGCGGCGATTCCCGAGCGGATCCTCCACGAGATCGCCCGCCTCCGAGGCGAGGAGGAACGGCTGCCCGCGCCCGCCGGCGTACGGTGGGCCGAGGCCCTCCCCGGGCTCGCGTCGGACCTCGAGCCCTCGGTCGTCCAGGCGCTCGAGACCTGTGAGGCGGGGGAGCTCCTCGCCGAGGCCTTCTGGAGCCCGGGCGGCCCGGGCCCGGTGCCCTTCGCCGCACGGCGCGTGATCGGTGCCGGCGAGACGCTCTCCCTGGCCTGGGGCCCCGAGTGGGAGGCCGACCCGCAGGGCGCCGGGCGGGCGCTCACGCCGCTCGTGGCGGCACTGGCCGCCGCGGCCGACCGGGGCCTGGCCGCCGATGTCCGGGGTGACGAGCTCGTGCTGCGGGTTCCGGGCGCCGCGGGCGCGGGTCGGCTCGTGGTGGAGGACGGAGACGGTCGCTCCACGCTGCTCGAAGTCGAGCGGGGTCTCTTCCGGGGCCGGGTGCCCGGGGGGCCCGAGCCCGGCCTCGTCGTGCGCCTGCCTGCGCGCCCGGGCCGCCCGGCCACCCTCCGGCCGCTGCGCCTGCCGGC
>JAUXCH010000755.1 GCA_030618975.1 Planctomycetia bacterium | reverse complement strand
GTCGTCCCAGCCTGCACGGATCTTCACCGTGACGGGCACGGCGACGCGCCGCCGCACGGCCTCGACGGCGCGGGCCGCGAGGTCCGGATCACGCATCATCGCGGCCCCCGCGCCTCGACCGACGATCTTGCGGACGGGGCAGCCCATGTTGATGTCCACGAGATCCGCGCCCCGGTCCACGAGGCGCGCCGCGGCCTCGGCCAGGACTTCGGGATCGCCGCCCGCGATCTGGACACCGGCGGGGCGTTCCTCGTCGCCGAGGACCGCGAGCGCCAGGGTCTTCGGGTGCTCGCGGACGACGCCCTCGGCCATGACCATCTCGGTCGTGGTCAGGCCGCAGCCCAGGCGCTTGACGATGCGCCGAAAGGCGAGGTTCGTGAATCCGGCCATCGGCGCGAGAAAGACCGGGGGATCGACGACGAGGTCGCCCAACCGCACGGCGGCGGGGGGCGCAGGCGTCGGAACGGGGGACGCGGGAGGCCTCACCACGCGGTGTATGGTGTCTCGCGGGCCGCGGGTGACGAAGCGCGTACGCACAGGACCCACGACATGCAGCCGACCGCCGCAGCCACCACCGCCACCCTCTTCCTGCTCCTGCTCCTGGTCGCCGCGGGTTGCGGGGACGAGTCCGCCCCGCACCGCGGCGCCGGACCCGCGGCCCACGCCCCGCCCGACCTCCCGCCGATCGAGGACGCGGCGAAGGCCCGCTTCGCCCTCGACCGACTGCTGCGCGGCCCGCTCCCGCGGACCGGCGCGTTCTCCATTCCCAAGATCCACCAGCTCAATCTCCAGCACGCGCGTGCGGACCTCGTCGCGCTGGGCCAAGAGACCATCGCGCTCCTCTCGGACCCCGAGTGGATCGCGAAGTTGACGCGGCCCGACGGCGACCGAAACCCCTGGCACAACGTCCTGCTGGTCCTCACGTGGATGGACCCCCTGCCCGTGGACCTGGCCGAGCGCTGGTGCCGGCCCGTGCTGGCCGTGAACGACCTGCAGCTCGACCGCCGCGCGGTGCAGGCCCTCCTCGCGGTGGAGGACGGCCAGGCGATCGCGCCGCTGCTCGTCGAGCTGCTGGAGCGCCGGGCGACGGATCGGGAGCTCGCGCCCACCGCGCTGCGGGCCCTTGTGCGTCTCGGCGACCCCTGGCGGGCGAAGGCCGTCGACGTCGCCTTCCGCGAGGGGACCGGGTTGCTGTGGAGCCGGGTGCCGGCCTCCCTCGAGACCGCGACGGAGGACGCGGGATCTGCGACCGACGCCCTGGCGTGGTGGGCGTTGCTTGCCGACGCCTCCGGTCCCGCGCTGGCCAGGGGCACGTCGCGAAACATCCCCACTCCCTGGTTCGAGGGGCGGCTTCTGCTGGACGACGCGGTCTGGCCCCGGGATCCCCTGCGTCTCGCGGCCGCGATCCGGCACGGACGGATCCTCCTGCCCGCGGCCGTGGAGGACGCCGCCGGTTTCCTGCCCCTGTCGGCCGCCGCGTCTCGGGTCCTGGCCTGGCGGCAGGTCCTGGTCTCCGGCCGTCCCTCCGCCGCGGGCGCGCGGTGCCGCCTCGCCCAGGCCGATCACGCCGCGTTCCGCAGGACCGTGGAGCGCGACCTCGCCGGCGGCGATCCCATGCTCGCTCTCACGGCCGAGCAGTGTCCGACCCGTGGGGTCGACCCGGCCGAAGTGCTGGAGACCGCGCGCATCGTGCTCGCACAGTTCCTCGAGGACGTGGAGAGCGGCGTCGTGCCCTCGTCCACCGGCGTCCCCCTGGCTTTCGTGCAGGTCCTCGACGCGACGGAGGCCGAGGGCGTCCAGGCGGCGGTCCGCATCCTGCGCCACGCCCGACCGCAGGGCACGTACCGCGCATTGATCGAGATGGCACACGATGCCCTCGCAAGGGCGGACGACGGCGTCCTGGTTCGCGAAGTTGCCACGCTCCTCAGGAGCGAGGACGGAGAGGACCGCGCCACCGGTCTCCTGCTGGTTCGTCGCGGTCGTGACTTCCGGCACGCCGCGGTCCTCGACGAGCTGCTCGCGAAGGCCTCGCGGGCCGACGCGGCGCTGCTCGAGCGCCTGTTGATCTGGCTCCACACCGCTCCGCAGCACGTCGACGAGGAGGCACGCAAGGCGTTCGCGAAGCGCTACGCGTCCTGGGTCGAGAGCGCGCCGGACGCCGAGGCCCAGGGCCTGGCGTCCGGCATGCTGGACCTGGGGGCGGCGGGCGCCGAGGCCTACGCGGCGGGACTCGCAGGCGCCCGGCGCCCCGTGTTCGTCAAGGGGTTGCTCGGGCGCACGGGTCTCGTGCCGGTCGTGGTCGCCGAGGCGCTGCTGGCCCCGGTGGACGCGGCCACCTCGCCCGCAGAACGCCGCGCCGTGCTCGTCGCGGCCTACCGCAGCGCCCCCACCGCCGCCGCGCCGTTCGTCGCCGCGCTCCGCGGGCGGATCGCGGAGGGAGACCGCGCGGAGGTAGACGACGTGCTCGCCGTCGTCCGGCATCGCGCGCATCGCTGAGGCCCGCGTCCGCTTGGATCCGGTTCACGAACTGCCGGCGTAGAGAGGGTAGAGACGGTAGAGCGTCAGGGCCGAGTAGCCGAGGAGCGCCACCGCGAGGCACGCCCGACCGAGAGGCCAGTTCTCGTGGACCACCAGGAACGCGGCTGCGAGGACCGTGACCCCCGTCTTGACGAGGACGAAGGCCTCGTCACCGAGGTGCAGGGCCGCGCGCATGACGGGATTCGCCGTGGCGGCGCCCTGGTCGAGGAAAACCAGCGTGTAGGCGGCGTCGAGGAGG
>JAUXCH010000308.1 GCA_030618975.1 Planctomycetia bacterium | reverse complement strand
GCCCCCGTGCCACGAAGGCGCAAGGCACCTGAGTGCACACTCCGCGCGGTAGCGCGGAACGGAAGCGGTGGCCCCCCGGGCAGGACTCGAAGCGTCGGCGCCTGGTCGGGGGGCAGGGGCAGACGGCGGCGGGGATACGCCACCTGGGGTGCTCCGTTCGGATCCTCCGGGGGAGGTCGGAAATCCGACGAGATTCGTGAAGAAAAATGACGAGTTAATGGAAGCAAAATGACGAGTTACGGGTAGCCTCGGAACGGTCTCCAGAGGTCTCTTGCATGGCTGCCACTCGTCGCTCTTCCTTCCTCCCGCGGCAGGCTCATCGGTTGCTCAACCGCGCACTCAATCAGAGCCGCGTCGTCGCGCTCGTCGGTGCTCGCCAGGTCGGCAAGACCACCCTGGCTCGACTCGTCACCGAGGCGAAGGACGGCACTTTCCTGAATCTGGAGGAGCCGGGAGTCCTGGACGCGGTAGAGCGGGACCCCGGAACTGTCCTGGGTAGTCCCAGGCCGATCACCATCGACGAGTTCCAGCATGGGGGGGACGCCCTGCTTCGAGCGATCAAGGCGAAGGTCGATCGGTGGAGGAGTCCTGGCCAGGTCCTCCTCACAGGATCCACCCGCTTCACGACCGTCCCGATGCTCTCCGAGTCCTTGGCTGGACGCGTCGTGATCCTTGATCTCTGGCCGCTATCGCAGGGCGAGATCCGAAGGACGACGGATCATTTCGTTGGAGCCCTCTTCGGCTCCACCGCGAAGCTCCGGTCCTTCCCCTCGTCCACACAGACCCGGAAGGATGTACTCCGGATGCTGTGCGCGGGGGGATACCCCGCTGTGTATCGCATGAGCGGGCCCGCGCGTCGCCGCTGGTACGAGTCGTACGTGCGTACGATCACCCAGCGGGACGTGAGGACCTTCTCTCGCGTCCAGGACCTCGAAGCCCTGCCCCGCCTGCTCCGTCTGCTTGCCGCGAGGACGGCTCAGGAATTGAACGTGAACGAAGTGTCCAAGGAACTCGGCATCCCGAGAACCACCCTCGCAAGCTACATCCCTCTGCTGGAGACCGTTGCGCTCGTCTATCGGCTACCCGCCTGGTCTACGAACCTGACATCCAAGGTCGTGCGGCACCCGAAGCTGCACTTCACCGACGTGGGCCTCGCAGCAGAACTGCTCGGAGTCGGACCCTCGGCGCTGGCGAACCCCATCAACCGAGTGCTCGGTCCCTTGCTGGAAACATTCGTGGCGGGCGAGATCGGGCGCCAAGTGACTTGGAGCCGAATCCTCGTCGATCTCTACCACTTTCGTGACCACAACGGCCCCGAGGTGGACTTGATCCTCGAGGCACGTGATGGGCGTGTGGCGGGTGTGGAGGTGAAGGCGTCCTCGACGGTCCAGGGCAGGGATTTCCGAGGCCTCGACGTACTTGCCGAACGGCTTGGAGATCGGTTCCGCAACGGAGTCGTCCTCTACCTCGGCGAGCGCGTCATGCCGTTCGGCGCGCGGCGCACCGCCCTGCCTCTGTCAGCGCTGTGGGCGATCTGACCCCGCTTCGCTTGGTGGTATCCCCGACCAGGCCTCGAACCTGCGGAGTGGCGGCCCTTGCTCCGCAAGGGCGCCGTCATGCCCGCTCGTCACCCCTGCCGGGCTCCTCACTCGTGCGGTCGCAGGGCGTGAGGGGTGCAGGGGGGGGGGGTACGCAATAGCCCCCCTGCCACGAAGGCGCAAGGCACCTGAGTGCACACTCCGCGCGGTAGCGCGGAACGCAAGAAGTGGCACCCCGGGCAGGACTCGAATCTGCGACCGCACGCCGGATTGGAAGGCGCCTGTCCCATACGGTTTCAGGCACCCGGCGGGGTCGTGCGGTTTGGCGCAACCTGCCACAGGTCGGTTTCTTGCGTCAGATGGGCTGAAGCGCAGGGGGGATTGATGACCCCTCCGTTTTCCGCTCGGAAAGGGCGGAGAGGAGATGCACCTGACAAACGGGGCCGTGTGCGTCGTCGGCGCTCGCGCGCTGAGGATGAAGCGCAGCAACTCGGACGCCGCGGCACCCCTTGCGGCTCACCGCGTGCGCACGACGAGGAAGCCGGCCGCGTCCACGTCGACCACAACGTGGACGACGCCTTCCGTCGCGCGGACGTCCTTCACCACCAGGCCCGCCGGCACGACCTTGCGCAGCGGGCGTTCGACCTGCACCGCGACGTCGAGATCCTGCTGGGGCGTGCCGGACCAGTTCGCCAGCGCGATCACGAAGCCCTTCGGGATTCGCAACACGCTGGCCTCCACCAGGTGGTGACTCGTCGTGCAACGCGGCTCGATGCCCGCCGCGGACACCAGCCCGCCGAAGAACGTCCGGTAGGCGGCCTCGAACGAGGGCGGGTTGAACGTCCTCTTCTGCGCCTCCGCGTCCTGCTCCCAGAGCCGCTTGCGGCTTACGGTGCCGGAGCGCGTGTAGCCGAGGCCGACGAAGAACGCGGACGCCATCACGCGGCCCTGGCCGAAGGAGCGAGCCACCAAGGCCGGCGAACCGTCGTCGAATCGGGCCAGCACGTCCGCCGGGCCCCGACGCGGGTGCGGGGCGGTCGCACCATAGAACACGGCGCTCAGTTCTCCCTTCGCGCACACGACCTCCAGCGAACCGGTTCCCGCGTCCACGCGATCCAGCACACGGAGCCGTGGGAACTCGTACTGGCCCCGACCGCAGGTCTGCTCCACCTCCAGCGGCGCGGACCGAAAGCCGAATGTCCCCATCAGATCGAGGGGGTCGTGGAACTCGTCGAACGCTCCCGTCCCCGGCCCCAGGTAGAGATGGCCACCCGCCGCCACCCACTCGGCGATCGGCCCCACGGCGTCCCGTCGTACGTGCGACCCGAGCAGGACGAGCATGCGATGGTCCGCGAGCTGGCCCTCGACGACGTCCGCCTCGGTCACCACGTCGATCGGATGCCCCAGGTGGCGGAGCAGCAGGTAGATCCCCATCCGCTCCTTTCCGAACACGGAGTAGCTGTCGTCCAGGGTCCAGACGTCGGTAGCGTGGGAGTAGTGCAGGGCAATGGGAGCAGGCGGGACGTGGGAGGCGAGGAGATCGTCTTCGATCTTCCCAACGGCGTGGTTCATCTCTTGGAGGGCGGGATAGAGATCCGCGCGGTGGGAGACGGCTTCGCCGGACATCTCGTAGCAGGGCCCGTAGGTCGCCTCGAACAGCACACGGGCCCCGTGACCGATTTCCGTGACTCCCTTGGCCTGGACGTCCCAGCCCGAACGTCCCGCGAGGATGTCGTACATCCCCATTGGGAGATTGGCCCGGCGGCAGGCACTGCGCAGGAAGTCGGCACGGTAGCCGCACAACTGGAAGGTTGCGCTTTGGGCCAACCAGTCCTCGGTCCACCCCATCGTGAGCGCCTGCCGCCCGAGGATCTCGAACCAGTCCACGCCGCGCAGGAGCAGGTTCCCCGAGTACGTGAGGCTCTCCGCGAAGTTGCTCGTCGTTCGCACCCCGGGCAGCACCTCGCCCACGATCCGGGTCCCGAGGGCGAAGTAGTCCGCCAGCGCGCGGCTCCGGAAAGAAACCGTGTGGTAGTAGAGTCGGGGTTCGTGCTCGCGATCGACCGTGGGTAGGACCTGACTCCATGTCGTCTTGCCCACATCGCTTGGCGCGAGGTCGAGCGAGCGAATGTACTCGACGAAACGCTTTCGGCACACCGGACAACGGACGATGTGCTCAAGCGCCATCGATCCCGGTTCATCCATCAAGCCGAAATACGCCAGTCGCTTCGCAAACCCCTCCTCCTTCAGGGCCTCAGCCTTGTGCCGGAGCGCCTTCTCGATGGCTTCCAGCTGCGGTTGGTAGAAGCAGCCGTGGTCGCACAGGTAGAAGTAGATGTACCCCGTACGCGGGTGGACGAACCCCGCCTTGAAGAACGTCCGCTCTGCCTCCAATCCCGAGAACCCGAGGCGGGAGAGGATCTCGACTTCGGCGGAGACGACCTTGGGCGAGTACGTCCGTGGGGAGGCGGTGCACCCGGTCAGGATAGGAAACCGGCGAGGTCTCTGTCCGTCGGGCTTCGACAGCGCCCGGGCCCACCCCAGGGCCTCCTCGCTCCACTCGAGGTCGCGGCGGATGTCCTCTCGGCGGGTCAGGTCGATGGTCACGCCGATTCCCGCCCCCTGCCCCTTGCGACGGAACGAGCGGAGCACGTGCTTCGCGGAGGGCCGCTCTGCGATCTCGACCGTGAAGTCGGATCGCTCAAGGGGATGGTTGTAGCGTTGGATCGCCGTGAGATGAACGCGGTTCATGCCCTGGATGTCAAGTAGGGGGGCGATGTTGACCCACGGCGTCGCCTCGCCGGCGGTGAGCTGAATGTCAGAGTCCGTGGCCTGTCTGCCGAGGATGCCGCCGTGGGGGCCGGGAGACAGTCCTGCTTGCGTGAGGTTGTGGTGCTCGACGTACCAGGGAGGTCGAGGGCGACGACCCCAGATGTGGACGAAGCAAGGCTTGCGGTGCCTTCGGCCCAAGATCACCCGCAGATAGAGAGGCGGCACGAAATCAGTGACGCGCGGAGTGTGGCTCTTGTCTGAGGTGAGGACGAAGCAATCGAGGGTTCGGGCCGCGGTCGCCGTTTGGATCGGCGGCAACTTGCCCACCACGATCTGCACCGATCCTGCTTGCAGCGTGACGTCCAGCGAGGCCCACACGAAGCACGCATAGCCTTTCCCCCATTTGGCGAGGCCCGCCGGGTCTCCGCGCAGCGACTCCTGGTCGAAGACCCGCCGGGCCTTCTCCCGCCCGCCCTGGCGAACGAACACGTGGAACGGTCCCCGGTAGCGGAGCAGGTCCAGGTACCGGACCCAGAGACGGTAGTCCCCAGCCTGAGGAACGGTGGTGTGGCCCCGGGCCTGGTCGGATGGGCCGCTGGATCCGATAAGCATCTTCTGGCCGGAGGGCACCCTCTCGTACGAACCGGTGTAGTGATCGACGGGCTTCCAACCGGGGCCAGGCTGCATCGATTCCGCCTCGAGCAGGATCGGTTCGTCGGCAAAGCACGGGTTCCCCACGCCGAATACGGCGAGGAAGAAGGAGCAGGCGGCGATCCTCGTCGCCCGCCTCCCGGGGAACTTTCGTGTGCGCCCGACCATCGGTGGTGGAGCATACATCCGCGCACCCCGGTCGGATGCAGGCGGAGGAATCGGATCCGGGTTGGGTTTGGAAAGGTGAGAAGGAGGCTCCATGGCCCGCGCGAGACCCGCTACGTGCGTCCGGGGGGATCGAGCGTCTCGTGCGTGCCCGGCGCTATTCACCAAGCGGCCAGGTCCGGCAGATCCGCAGGAGCAGATCTCCCGCGTAGACCGTACCCGGCTCGGCCGAAACCTCGATCCCGCTCGAACCGGGTGGGAGGATCAGCGGACCGCCCTTCACCGGAAAGCCCTGTCCCTCGCTCATCCCCCCGGGCCAGTACGTTCCGCGCCCGAGTGCATCGATCGTCAAGCATCGGCCGGGCTCGATCGAGAGGGGCAAGGCGACGGTTCTCCCGCCGACCGCGATCGAAAGTCCGCCAAGGGAAGCGGCTTCGTGCAGGGTCGGCACCGCGCGGATCGACGCCACGCCGACCGAGACCTTCGCCTTCGGGGGGATGCTGCTCAACTCCAGGATCACGTATTCGATACGGGACCAGTCGATGCTGCCCCGCAAGGGGAAACTCTTGAAGCGCCAGCCCTTGAAGTCGAGAGCGACGATGAGGCGGACGCGCCGAGCCTCGTGGTCGCTGAGCAACACGGAGAAGGTCTCCCCGTGGCCGTCTCCCCGGACCCAGAAACCGAGTGCCTGGTGTCCGGACAGGTCGAGGGGAGCCTTCAACTTCCGCCCGGTCAGGCACCAGCCGGCGCCGTTGATCGTGCTGTCGGCGGAGAAGGTCGCGCCGACCCGCCCGTCCGTCAGCGGGGCGAGACTCGCCCGTACGCCTCGTCGCGCGAGGCCGTCCGCGTAGATGATCCGCCCCCCACTCCGTGCGTACGCCAGGAGGCGGGCGTCCTTTGGGTCGCCGAAACCGGCGAGATCGGAGAGGTCGATCACCTCGATCGAGTCCGGTCCACGGTGGACGGCCGGCGTGGTCGCGATGGCCTCGCGCCGGATTTCGAGGGCGAGACGGACCGCCTCCCGGCGAGGGTTCGCGATGGTGATGCGATTGGCCTGCCCGTCGAGTGCGGCGATGGGTCGATCCGGTTCGTACTCCGCCTCCCAGAACGACCACGTCTCGCCGTCCTCGAGAAGCTTGAAATCGCGCCCTTTGGTCAGCAGCCGCTCGCGGAACCCTGCCGGAACGTCTCCCGCGAGTCGGCGCCGCTCCCACCGCG
>JAUXCH010000489.1 GCA_030618975.1 Planctomycetia bacterium | reverse complement strand
CGCCGTGCGGCATCGGTGCCTGGCACCGCTCGGGGCGGAGTTGACGGTCAGGCGCAACGCCGACACGTGGCGCGAAGAACCCCGGACGACGGTCTCGGACCGAAACCGGGGCTCCCCGGGCGGGTACAACGGGCTACGCCCCGGGGACCCACCATGGACGAAGAGCTCGCAGGCCGCCAGGCCGTCGCCCACCTCCTGAGGAGGGCCGGATTCGGCCCGGACACCGCCACCTGGCCCGAGTGGCGCGAGCTCTCGTTCGACGAGGCGCTCGCGCGCCTCCTCGCAGGACTCGACGAGCCGCCGCCGGCGGACCCGGAGGGCTTCGATCCGTACCAACCGGGGGCGATCCAGCAGCTCTGGCTCGAGCGCATGCGGTCGGGCTCGGCACCGCTCGCCGAGAAGCTCGCTCTCTTCTGGCACGGCCACTTCGCGACCTCGAACGCCAAGATCCAGGACGCGCAGCTGATGTGGACCCAGTACGGGATGTTTCGAGAGCAGGGCCCCGGCTCGTTCCGCGACCTCGTGCTCGGCGTGAGCCGCGACGTCGCGATGATCCGTTTCCTCGACGGCAACGCGAACCGCAAGGGGCATGCGAACGAGAACTACGGCCGCGAGCTCCAGGAGCTGTTCACGCTCGGCATCGGCAACTACACCGAGACCGACATCCGCGAGGTCGCCCGCGCGTTCACGGGGTGGCACAGCCGGCACCACGCGTTCGTCTTCCGCGAGCGATTCCACGATGCCGGCGAGAAGACGATCCACGGGAAGACGGGCCCGTTCGGAGGCGAGGAGGTCGTCGACATCCTGATGGAGCAGCCCGCCAGTGCGCGCTTCATCGCGACCAAGCTGCTGCGCTTCTTCTCGCACCCGGACCCGGAAACCGAGGAGGTGCAGGCGCTCGCCGATACGATGCGCGTCGCCGGCATGAACGTCCGCGCCACCCTCGAGGCTCTCTTCCGCGCGCCGGCCTTCCTCCGGGTCTCGAACCAGCGCTCCCTCGTGCGCAGCCCCGTCGAGTTCGTGATCGCCTCTCTCGCGGTCGCGGGTGTGGACGAGGTGCCGGCGTTCGTGCACGTCTCCCTGGACCGCTGCGGGCAGATCCTGTTCCGGCCGCCGTCCGTCAAGGGCTGGACCTCGGGTACGGGGTGGCTGAGCAGCGGCGCCGTGGTGGAGCGACTTGGCGTCGCGAAGCGCATCGCCGACCTCGCCACGGAAGAGGCCGCGGAGAACATCGTCGAGACCGCCTTCGAGGGCGTCGCGCCGACCGGCCTCGCGGGTGCGATCGAGAGGGCTACGGGGCCTGAGCGCGTTGCCCTCGTGCTGGGGTGTCCGGCGTTCCAGACGGCCTAGCGACGGAACCGGGAAGGAGACGGGAAGATGGCCCTGAATCGTCGAGAACTGCTCTCCAGCGCGATCGCGCTGGGCGGCGTGGCCCTCGTGCCCCGCTGGCTCCGCGCGGGCGAGACGCCCCCCGGATCGCCGCGCCGGACGCTCGTGTTCCTCCACCTGGTGGGCGGGAACGACGGGTTGAACACGGTGATCCCGTACAAGGATCCGCGCTACCGTGTGCTCCGGCCCACCCTCGCCGTCGATGCCGGCCGGGTTCGCAAGATCTCGGACACGCTCGGTCTCCACCCGGGACTCTCGGGTCTCGAGACCCTGTGGAAGCGGGAGCGGCTCGCCATCGTGAACGGCGTCGGCTACCCGCAGCCGAACTACAGCCACTTCCGCGCGACCGAGATCTGGTACACGGCCCAGCCCGAGCGGACGCCCGTCGACGGCTGGATCGGACGGGCGCTCGACGCCCGCGAGAGCGAGAAGCCTCTCCGCGCCGTGGCGCTCGGCAAGGAGGCCCCGCTGAGCCTCGCGTGCGCGAGCCCGGGCATCGTCACGATGACCGCTTTCTCCCGTTTCCGCCTGCCCCGCGGCATGGAGACCGCGGCCGCCGCATGGAACGCGTACCAGAACCTGCCCGGGCGCCGCGGCGAGGTCGGCGCGGCCGGCGCGCAGGCCATCGAGGTCGCCGACCGCATCGCGAAGCTCAAGCCGGCACCGGGTCCGTTCCAGGGTCGGCTGGGCACGGAGTTCCGGAAAGTGCTCGCCCTGCTCCGCGCCGACCTCGACCTCGAGTGCATCCAGCTCTCCCTCGGCGGCTTCGACACGCACGCCGGCCAGGCCGGCCCCCACAACCGGCTGCTCACCGAGCTGGGCAACAACCTCCGCGTCTTCCAGGAACAGCTGGAAACGACCGACCTCCACGAGCGCGTCGTCACGGTGGTCTTCAGCGAGTTCGGCCGCCGCGTGACCGAGAACCTCTCCGCAGGTACCGACCACGGCTCGGCCGGTCCGGTCTTCGTGGTCGGCTCCGGCCTGGCGAACACCTTCCACGGCGAGCAGCCTTCCCTCGACGACCTGGACGGCGAGAACCTCAGGTTCACCACCGACTTCCGTCGCCTCTACGCCGCTCTGGTACGCCATTGTTTCGACCTCGACCCGCAGACCGTTCTCGGCGACCACGAGCCCTTGGAGCTGTTCGCATGAAGCGCCTCGTACCCCTTGCTCTGGCCGTGTTCCTCCTCGCGCCCTCGATCGTGCGAGCGGACGAGGCGACGGCCACACTGCACGGCCCGACACTCGAGCTCGAGCACCTCGACCTGCTGCCCCTCGGCGAGTTCGAGCGCGAGGACTTCCGGAAGGAGCATCCGAAGCTCTCGAAACGGCTGCAGTCGCTCGCATCCCGGATCGGCGGGCTCGAGAAGAAGCTCCAGGGGACCGACAAGAAGGACGGCGAGGCGGCGAAGAAGCTCCGGGCCGAGATTTCTCGCCTGCGGACCGAGGCCGATGCGCCTCTCGCCGAGCTGCGCGCCGAGCTCCTGCCCCACGGGCTGGCCGACGGGATCCTGGTGCAGATGGCCCGTGCGCCGAAGGGCCAGGGGCGTGTCGAGCGCTACAGCCACCAGCTCGTCCTCCTGCTCGCAGGCCTCGATGCCAGCCAGCGGGCGATCTTCGAGCGGGTGATCCCGGAGGTCGACGGGGCCTACCTGTCGGCGAAGGCGCTGCACGACCGCACCCAGCTGGCGCTCGAGCAGAGCGGTCTGGAGAAGCGCAAGGTCCAGGGGATCCTCTACGGATTCCGCCGCCAGACGAGCGTCGTCGAGACCCGGTTCTGGCGCCTCGTCGACTACGTGCTCGAGGACGACCAGAAGGCGGCCCTCTGGGAGATGCTCCCGACCCGCATGCGGCGGCACGCCACGCCCCAGGATCACGTGTTCGCGTTGCCGGGCGTCGTACCTTCGCAGGGCGCGCGCGTGAAGGCGCTCATCACGGAGCTCGAGGCCGAGGGCGCGCCCGACAGGGCCCTGGTGAACCGCACGCGAGCCGCAATGCGAGACAAGGGCCTCCCGAAGGAGGAGCGCGCCGCGCTCGCGCGGGAACAGCGCGAGGCGAACGCACGGCTCCAGGCCCTCAAGAGGTACGCGCACGAGGCGACGCACGAGATCCTCACGGATGCGCAGATCCACGCGATGAAGGCGATCCCGCCGCGCGTCTCGATGAACGATCGCCGCCGGGACGGCCGCCGCGTGCTCGAGGGCATGACGTTCACCGCCGCGCAACAGGACCGGATGGAGGTCCTTCGTGGGGAGGGGCGCAAGGCGGCCCGGGCCTACCGGGACCGCATGCAGGACATCCGGAAGGAGAGCGGCGACGTCGGGCCCGACTCCCCCCAGATGATGATGATGGAGATGATGTCGGCGAGCGCGCGGGGCGAGGCGCTGGCCGTGCAGCGGCTGCTGCTCGGGAGGGTGTTCCGCGAGGTCCTGACGCCCGGCCAGGTGAGCGGCTGGGCGATGGGGCTCTACGGCGACCGGCGCTGACGGGGGCGCCGGCGCGGGGGGCGCCGCGACTCCGGGGCCGCGACTCCGGGGCCGGGAGGGGGGCTGGGCCCCTCGCGCGCACACCGTGGATTCGTTGCGGACTCGGCGCGGCTCTTCGGGCATAGTGTTGGCCCGACCGACACGTGACCTTGACCAGCGAGGAGCCCATGAGCGCAGAGAACTCCATGTTCCCGCGTGCCCGGATCCCCTACGGAACCTGGGGCAGCAGCTACTTCCCGGCCTGGCAGACCTCCGCCCTCGCGGAGGTGAACATCGCCCAGTTCGCCGGCGAGTCCATGGCCCGGATCATGGGCCTTCGACGCGTCCCCACGAGCGAACTCGAGTACATGATCATCGGCTCGACGGTGCCCTGGCACTGGAAGTTCTGGAACGCGGCTCTCGTTGCGAGCTGCATGGGCCGGCGCATCCCCGGCTACCACATGGAGCAAGCGTGCGCGACGGGCATCCAGGCCGTCGTCCTGGCCGGCGCCCAGGTCCAGATGGGCGCGTCCGACGTCGTCGGGGTCTGCACCTTCGACCGGACGAGCGACTCGCCCGTCGGCGTCTTCCCCGAGCGCCGCTCCTACGAGCGTACCCAGGCCATCGGCGACGTCTGGGACAACTTCGGGTTCGACCCGGCGACCAGCCAGTCGATGATCGCGACGGCCGAAAACCTGGCGCGGGAGCCTGCCAGCTTCCGGCCCACTCGACCGG
>JAUXCH010000960.1 GCA_030618975.1 Planctomycetia bacterium | reverse complement strand
TGCACGAGTGGCTGCAGCGGCGAAAGGCCCCGGTGACGGTTGGAGCCGCGGTACGATGCGACCCTGCGTAGGTCGATCCCCGCCTCTACCGGAAGAACGCCATGAGACTCTCCCTCGTCCTGCTCCAGATCGCGCTCGTCGTGGTCGGGATCCTGGTCTACGACCTGCTGCGCGGATCGACCGCGGATCCGGCCACCGCCTACGAAGGGTCCACCGACGGATCGGACGCCGGGCAGGCGCGAGACGGCGATGCGCCGCTGCTGCGCGGAAACGTCCTGCAGAACCTCGAGCGGCGCTTGGAGTCCGTGGAGAAGCGGCAGAGGGCGCTCGAGCGCTCGGTTGCCGGCCGCGCACCCGTGTCGTCCGGCGTCGAGGGAGGGGAGGGCCTGGCGCCTGGCCGCATGGGTGCGGCGGATGTTGGCGACGAGGACGTCGCGTGGTTTCGCGCCGTGCGCCGTCGGGCGGACGCGCTCGACCGGCAGGAGACCCAGCAAGCGGCCATGGACCATCAACTCGGCCGCCTCGGACTCGACCTCAGCGAGGCGCAGGCGGAGCAGGTCATCGAGGTCCTCGTCGACCACCAGCGAAAGGTGCGCGAGGCCCTCCGCGGGCCGGCAAGCCCCAAGGACCCTGAAGCGCGCACCGGGATGATGAGGACCTTCCGCGCCGACCTCGAACGGGCGATCCGGAGCCTCGTCCCCCCTGCCGATGCGGAGAAGATCCTGGCGGGAACTGCGCGCTTCGGCAACATGCGGTCGCTCCCGGACCGGTCGCCTCCGCGCTAGCGCGCCCTCTCCCCATGCACTTGCCTCGGCCACCTCAGGCCCGATCAGGGTGTCGCCGGCGTACCCAGGAATCGCCCGACGACCCACCCGAACGGGTCGGGTGGGGTCCCTACGCCCGTCGTAGCGAATCCGTGAGCTCCAACCGTCACCGGGGCCTTTCGCCGCTGCAGCCACTCGTGCAGGCCCTGAATCTCGCCATGGAGTGTTCACCCTCTCCCAGGCGGCGTGGGAGTGGGTGGGGCCGGTGCGCGCGTGAAGCGACCCGTGATCTTTCCGCCACGGGCAAGCGGGCGTTACGATGCCGCGTGGCGCCCCGGACTCCTGCCGGGGTCGGTGCGTCGAGCGCGAGAAGGACGCCCACCGGGAGGGGCTTCTGGCGTGGCGGGAGGGGCCTTCCGCCTTCCCTCATTTCTCACCGAAGGCCGGGAATGCTCGAGATCTACGTCGACGCCGATGGATGCCCCGTGAAGGACGAGGTCCTGCGCGTCGCGACCCGCTACGGCCTGACGACGACCTTCGTCGCGAACACGGGCCTGTGGCTTCCGCAGCGCGACTCCGTCCGGCTCGTCGTCGTGGACGACGCCGCGGACGCAGCGGACGACTGGATCGCCGATCACGTCGCGGAGGAGGACGTCGTCGTCACGGCGGACATCCCGCTGGCCGCCCGGTGTCTCGAGCAGGGCGCCCGCGTGCTCGATCCCCGGGGGCGCGAGCTGACGAACGACGGCATCGGCGCGGTTCTCGCCTCGCGCGACTTGATGGCGAGTCTGCGCGGTGCCGGCATGGTCACCGGCGGCCCGCGGCCGTTCGAGAAGAAGGACCGGTCGGAGTTCCTCCAGCGGCTCGACGGGATGGTCCAGCGGGCGCGGCGGGGGCGGTGAGCGGGCCGGCTCACCCGGGTACGGAGGCAGCCTCCCGATCCTGTCAGTCGTCTTCGTCGGGGGGGGTGTTCCCCCACTCGCCCTTCGGGACGAACTTCCGCATGTTCCGCCCCCGACGAAACCCGTCGGCGAGTGCGCGCGCGTCGTC
>JAUXCH010000617.1 GCA_030618975.1 Planctomycetia bacterium | reverse complement strand
CGCGTGAGCGAGCCTTCCTCCCCGTCTCGCGCGGACCTCTTCGAGGCGGCCTGGGCGGACCGGCCGTGATCGAGATCGTTCGCTACCAGGACGTCCTGTGGGCGGTGAACGCCTGCGTCGGCGGGGAAGAGGCCCTCTTCCTCCTCGACACCGCGGCCGGGCTCACGACCCTGGACCGCGCGCTCGCCGACCGTCTCGGAGTGCCCACGGAGGGGTGCTTCTCGGGACGGCGGATGAGCGGGGAGGGGGTGACCCTCGACGTGGCGCACGACGTGGAGATCGCTCTCGGGGGGCGGTCGATCCGCCACGAGACCGTCGGCGTCTTCGACCTGGCGGCCCTGCTTCCCGCCGGCTGGCCGCCGGTGGGCGGCGCGATCGGGCTGCCGACGTTCGAGCGTTTCGTCACGACCCTCGACTTCGCGCGGCGCCGCCTCGTCCTCGACGCCGATCCTGGTCCCGAGGCGCGGGAGCTCCACGCGCGTCTCGAGCGCGACGGTCCCTCCCTGGACCTCTTCGTCGAGGTGCGGGCCCGGGCCCGGTCGCTGTGGTTGGAGGACGACACCGGCAACACCGGCCCCGTGATCCTGTCGCCCGAGGCCGTCGAGGGGCTCGGCTACGAGGACGCGCCGGAGGAGGCGACGCTCGACGTCTGCGGCCTGGGCACCGTGCGCACACCGGTCGTCGTGAAGGCGATCCGCTACGACGGCAACCTCGGGGCGCCGTTCTTCGCCTCCCGGGCCCTGACGCTCGACCTGGCGGCGGAGCGGGCGTGGGTCTCGAGGGGCTGACGGGACGTGCTCCCGTCGGCCCTGGGCGGGGAGCCGGGAGCTTCGTACCGGCTCTCGGGCTTGCCTTCGCCGACTTTGGGCATCCCAATGCCGAACATCCGTACCGGGTCTCGATCCGTCGTACCGGGTGTCGATCCGTGGGTTCGGGTGCCGGTCGCTGTAGGGTCTCCGTATGAGCCTTCGCAACCACTTCGCCGCCTGCGGCAAGGGCCTGGAGCCCGCCCTCGAGCAGGAGCTCGAGGCGCTCGGCGCGCTCGACGTCGAGCCGCGCCGTGGCGGAGTCGCCTTCCGCGGGGACAAGCGGCTCGCCTACACGGCGAACCTCTGGCTGCGCTCGGCGATCCGCGTGCAGGAGGAGCTGCTCGAGACGGAGGTGCGCGACGCCGACGACGTGTACGCCGCCGCGTCCACGCTCGACTGGAGCGCGTGGATCACGCCGGACCAGACGCTGGCCGTGTCCGCGTCCGTGCGCGACACGCCGGGGATCCGCCACTCGGGCCACGCCGCGCTGCGCGTGAAAGACGCCGTCGTCGACCGTCTCCGCGCGAGGTACAAGCGGCGTCCGAGCGTGGACACGAAGAACCCCGACGTACGGCTGAAGCTGGTCGTGCAACAGGAGCGGATGCTGCTCTACCGGGATCTCTCCGGTACCAGCCTCCACAAGCGGGGCTACCGGCCGATCCAGGTGAAGAGTCCCCTCAACGAGACGATCGCCGCCGGCCTCCTCCTGCTGACCGACTGGGACCGTACGTCGCCGCTCGTGGATCCGATGTGCGGATCGGGTACGTTCCTCGTCGAGGCGGCGTGGCTCGCCACGGACCGCGCGCCCGGGCTCGGTCGGTCCTTCGCCTTCGAGGGCTGGCTCGACCACGACGTCGACCTTTGGAACGAGTTGCAGGCCGAGGCGCGGGACCGGGTGAGGCCGGCACTCCCGTTCTCCCTGACGGGCGGCGACCGCCACGCCGGGGCACTGGCCCTCGCGCAGAAGGGGGCCCACGAGGCCGGCGTCTCGCACCTGATCTCGTTTCGGGAGTCGGACGCCCGCGACCTCGCTCCACGGGAGAAGCCCTCCACGGTGGTCGTCAACCCGCCCTACGGCGTACGCATCGGAGCCGACGAAGACCTCGACGATGCGTGGGAGTCCCTCGGCAACTTCCTCCACCGGCAGTGCGGTGGGGCGACGGCGTGGGTGCTGTCGGGGTCGAAGACCCTCACCCGGCACCTGGGTCTCCGCACCAGCCGCCGCATCCCGGTCATGAACGGCCCCATCGAGTGCCGGTGGCTCCGCTACGACATTCGGGGGTGACCGCGGGCGGGACGACCGCTAGGCTGGATCCGTGCGCCGCTTCGGTCCCAGCCCCGTCTTCTACGTGGCCGTGCTCGCCGCGGTCGGCCTCGTCTTGGCGTTCTTCGCGACCGGGACGGAGTACGTGCCGCTCCTGGTCGCGGGCGTCGTGGTGTTCCTCGCGACCCTCCCCGGCTGGAACTGGTACGGGCTCGACCGCGAGGGCATCCACCGCCGGGGGATCGAGGGATCGAAGTTCGTGCCCTGGGAGCATGTCGACACCGTGCTCGGCCGGCGGGTCGAGAGCGTGAAGAGGCCCACCACGGTGCTCACCCAGTTCGTGGTCGATGCCCGAAATCGCCCACTGCTCAGGCTGGGTCCCTGGATCTTCCACCGCCGCCGGATGGTGCGGCTGATCCTGGCGACCGTCTCCGCCCGCCGGAAGGAGGAGGCCCCCCGGGACGAGTGAGGGCTGGGTCCCCACGCTCCGCTCGCCGCCGGACGTGCTTCGTGGTACCGAGAGCCCATGAGCAAGACCCGCGCGTACGTCTCTCTGGTGGTCGGCGCCCTCGGGGTGGTCGTCTGGCTCGTTCTCGTCGTGGTGGTCTGGCAGACCCTGCCGCCCGTCGGCACCCAGGTGGCGCAGACGGCCGCGTCCGTCCGAGCCTCCGTGGTGGGCGTGCACGGCCGGCTCGCGACGGTCGACGACGCGCTCGTCCAGACGTCCGTGACGATCGAGGCGTTCCGTGAGGAGCACGAGGGCGACCTGGACGCCGTCCGCGAGGAACGGCGCCGCCTCGAGGCGCAGCTCGCGCCCGTCGTCGGGCAGATCCGTGAGGATCTGGAGGCGGTGCGCGACGTGGTTCGAAGCATCGACAACCTGTTGCAGGCGCTGGATCTGCCCTTCCTCCGCACGGCACGTCGCGCGGGCGCCGAGCGCATGGAGGCCATCGTCGAGCGCGTGCCCCGTTTCGGGGAGGAGGAGCGCGATCTGGGGCTCGATCTCGCGCCCGCCCGGCGACTCGTGGGCGAGGCGCGCGAGCGCGTCGCCGCGTGGCGAGCATCGCTCGACGCGCTGGACGCCGACTTGGGGACGCTCGAGACGCGCGCGCCGCGCCTCGTGACCGTTCTGTGCGTGGTGGTGACCGTGCTCGCGCTGTGGAGCCTCGTCGGACAGATCTGCCTGCTGCGCGCAGGAAAGCGGGGCCTTCGTCGCGACGTCGCGTGAGGGTTTCGCGAGGACCGGCCTCGTCTGCCTGCGCGGGCGGACCTCGGGGCGCGGGGACAGGGGATCCGTGACAGCGGATCCGGCGTCCGGCCCGGGGAAAACCGAAGAATCGGGTCGGGTGTGGATGTTCGGGTGTGGATCTTTGGCTATGCGGCTGTATTCGGAAAGCGGAATGCGTCGGGTGGTGCGCTGGCAATCCGGGGTGGCCTGCCGTACCAATGGGCTTCGTTGGAGGTGGGCATGGTCCGACGACTCGACTCCCCGCCGCGCCGCTGGGCGGTGCTGGCTTGCCTGGTGGCCTGCCTGACGGCCGCGGCCTGCTCGGGGCCCCGCAGGATCGACTACGAGGTGCCGCCGGCGCCCACCCCGCTGAAGCCGTGCGTGCGGGCGAAGCACGATCCGCTCCCCGCCGGGCCCCTGACCGTGGACCGGGCGGTCCTGCTCGCGCTCG
>JAUXCH010000019.1 GCA_030618975.1 Planctomycetia bacterium | reverse complement strand
TTCATCCGCATGCCCGTAGGTTGGCCGGCGTGTTCGTCAGGCCTGGGCGTCGGCGAGGCCATGGGCCCGCAGCTCCCGTACCAGATCCTCGACGTCTGCAGTCGCCGCCTCGAGCGCCACCTCGAAGCTCTCGACCAGGCGTTCCGGGATCTGCTCCGTCGGCACCCCTTCCACTACCAGACGCCAGACTTCCGACCCCGTCTCGTTCAGGCCGAAATACTCCCCGCTCTCCACGTTGACCAGCACGGCCTCGCCGTCCAGGTCTCGAAACAGCGTGGACTCGGGGATGCTGAGACGCGGCATGGTCCCCCCCAGGGAGGGCGGCCATCGTAGCCCGAACACTTCACGAAGGCGCGCGGTCCTGCACCGCCAGCCAGCGCCGATCTCCTCGTCATCGATGCACAGCGGCATCGACTCCTCGTCGCTCCTGGACCTCGGCGCGTCGGACGACGCAGGACAGTGTGCGTCGATGTCTCCACGCTGCCCCATGGCCCGTGGCGGCCTGACCTCTGCCGGCTCACCCTGCTCGACGCACTCCTTCACGAACGATCCGGGCTCGTGGCAACGACCGATCCGTGGTCCGGATGTCCCCTGGCGCGATCTCGCGGAGGTGCCTCTTGCGCGGTCGACAAGGCCGTCACGGAGCGCCTCGAGGCCCTGGAGCGCGAGGTCGCCGACCTGAGAGACCGCATGGACCGCCTGGAGGGGCGGTAGCGATCGGGCTCAGGCGGCCCGGATCCGTTCCACGAGCTCGGAGACGGCCATCGCCGTCGCGCCCCACAGGAACAGCCCGTCCACGTCGAAGAACGGCACGTCGACCGGCACGCCGGCGATCGTGATGCGCCGCTCCTGGAGGTTGGCGGGGTCCACGAGATCGTCGAGCCGGACGAGGACGATGCGGTCGACCTCGCGCGGACACGCCTCGAGGGCACCCGGATCCGGACCGAGGACCACGTGGACGTGAAGCCAGGTGTGCGTCACGGGGATGAAGACGGGTGCGAGCTCCCCGACGCGCTCGAATCCGTTCCCCTCGAAGCGCCGGGCATCGAGGCCGATCTCCTCGTGCGACTCGCGGAGGGCCGTGGTCCAGAGATCCTCGTCCGGCAGGGGCCGGCCGCCGGGCAGGGAGACCTGGCCCTTGTGCTCCGGAAGGTCCGGGCGCCGGACCGTGAGGGGCAGGCGAAGCCGACCGCCCCGCTCGAACACGTAGGCGAGCGCCCCGGCACGTCGCGGCGCGGCGGTCTGCGCCTGGACAGGGGGAGTGCCCCGGCGCACGGGCTCGACGATGCGCTGGGCGGCCCGGCCGTCGAACGGCGCGAGGTCGAGGGCCCGGCGGAGGCGATCCGCGGTGACCGGGGAGGCCGGCGATCGGGAGTCGTCGAGATGCACGGGCCCACCGGGAACAGAGCGTGAAAACCAAGCCATTTCGCCCGGCCGCATTGCCCGGCGGGCCACGGGCGAATGTACCTTCACCGGATGGGACCGCCGGATCCTGACCCGGTGGGGAGGTTCCCACGAGAACCCAGGAGACTCGAGACGTGACGAACATCGCCTTTCCCACCACCCTCGGAGGCGCCCTCCGGGGCGCCGAGACGGTGCTGGTCCTCGTGCCCGAGAAGCGTCTGAAGGCCGGTTGGCTGGGCGAGGCCCTCGCCCAGCCGTGGTGCGCCGTCCTCGAGAAGGCCGCGGCGAAGGAGGAGGCGGGGCCGCGGGGCAAGACGCTCGTGCTGGTCAATCCCGGGAAGGGGCCCGACCGGATCGTGCTCGGCCTCCTCCCCGACCGGGTCTCCCGCCACAACAGCCCCGCGCGCGCCGACGCCGTCTTCACGGCGGCCGCCGCGGCGCGCCTGGTCGGCAAGAATGCGGCCGTGATCGCGTGCCTCGACGAGGACGCGCACGGTCTGCCGGTCGCTCGCGCCGTCGCCCGCGCGCTGCCCCTCTACTCCCGTGCCACGAAGAAACCCCGGCCCGGCGGGAAGGGCGCGGCCCGCAGGCGCAAGCCCAAGGTGGCCTTCTTCGCGATGGACCGCGAGGGCGTGGCCGTGTCGCTCGCACGGCCCGACCGGGAGGTCGTGGAGCGCAGCCGCTGGGCGGCCGAGCTCGTCGACACCCCCACCGCGGACATGACGACGGCGGACTTCGAGAAGGCGGTGCGGAAGGCCGCCCGCAACCTCGATCACGTGCGCGTCAAGGCCATCGTCGGTCCGGCTCTCCTCGAGAAGAAGCTCGGCGGCCTCCACGCCGTCGGACGCACCGCGACGGTCGCGCCGCGCCTGGTGCTGATCGAGTACCGGCCGCCGAAGGCGAAGCACCACATCGGTCTCGTGGGCAAGGGCGTGGTGTACGACACGGGCGGTCTTTCCCTGAAGCCCCCCGCGGGCATGAGCGGCATGAAGTGCGCCATGGGCGGCGCCGCGGCCGCCGCGGGCGCCGCGCTGGCGCTCGCCGCGGGCAAGGCCAAGGCCTCGGTGACCTGCGCGCTGCCCCTCGCCGAGAACGCCATCGGGCCGAAGGCGTACCGTCCCGACGACATCCTGACGATGCACTCCGGCAAGACCGTCGAGATCAACAACACGGACGCCGAGGGCCGACTGCTGCTCGGCGACGCCGTCTCCTACGTCTCGCGCCGCTACAAGGTCGACGCCGTGATCGACGCCGCGACCCTGACGGGAGCCGCGGTCGTCTCCACCGGCGTGCGCCACGCGGCCGTGGTGTCCAACCGCGAGGGACTCGAGCAGCTGGCCGTGAAGGTGGGGAGGGAGACCGGCGACCTGGCCGCGCCGCTTCCCTTCGCCCCCGAGTTCTTCCAGAAGGAGTTCGAGTCGAAGGTGGCGGACATGAAGAACTCCGTCGCCAACCGGATGAACGCCCAGTCGTCCTGCGCCGCGCAGTTCGTCTACAGCCACATCCAGGATCTCGACACCCCGTGGCTCCACGTCGATCTGGCAGGTCCCGCCTTCCGCGAAGATCGCGCCACCGGGTTCGGTGTGGCCCTGCTGACCGGCCTCGTCCGGGCCTTCACGCCGGAGGCCGCCCGCGAGTAGCGGACTCCCCATGCCCCTCGACACGTCCCCCACCGCGCTGGAGCGTCTGATCCGCGAAGGAAGCGACGCGGACCTGCGTCGCTTCCTGCTGCTGCTCCAGCCGCAGGAGATCGCGGACATCATCGAGGTGCTGGACACCGCCGACGACCGGACCCGGGCGTTCCGCGCCATCGTCGGTCAGAAGCGCTCCTCCGTGCTGAGGAACATCGAAGAGGGCGGGGAGCGAGACGAGCTCATCGACGCGCTGGAGCCGGCCGAGACGGCGCGCCTCGTCACCGACATGCAGTCGGACGACGCGGCCGACCTCCTCCTCGATCTCGACGAAGAGGAGAAGGCCGAGGTGCTGCGCCACGTCCCGGAGGCGGAGCGCGAGGAGCTCGAGCGCCTCACGGAGTACTCCGAGGACAGCGCCGGCGGCATCATGCAGACCGAGCTGGTCAAGGTCCGCTCCGACCAGACCGTCCGCGCCGCCGTCGAGGAGATCCGCCGGACCCGCGACGAGGTCGGCGAGCTCCACGAGATCTTCGTGGTCGATCCCGAGGGCCGCTTGAGGGGTTGGGTGAAGGAGCGCGCGCTCATCCTCGCGGAAGACGACGACCGCATCGGCACCGTCACGCATCCGGTGCCCCAGAGCGTCCCCGTCACGATGGACCAGGAGGACATCGCAGCCCTCGTCCGGGACTACGACCTCTCCTCCGTGCCCGTCGTCGACGAGAACGACCACCTCCTGGGCCGCATCCTGGTCGACGACATCGTCGACGTCGTCACGGAAGAAGCCACCGAAGACATCACGCGCCTCGGCGGTACGGACCCGGAGGAGATCTACGAGCCTTCGGTCCGGCAGGCGCTCAGGTCGCGCACACCCTGGCTCGTCATCGCGTTCTTCGGCACGGTCACCGCCTCGCTCGTCATCGCCGCCGCGCAGGACGTGCTGCAAAACGCAGACAGCCTCCTGGCCTTCCTGCCCGTGATCATGGGCATGGGTGGCGGAAGCAGCACGCAGGCGGCCACGGTCACGGTGCGCAGCCTGGCCCTGGGCAGGATCCGACCGGGACAGGTCCTGGCGGTCGTCCGCAAGGAAGCCCTCACGGGCCTGCTCATCGCGGTGGGCACGGGCGCCGTGCTGTGGATGGTCGTTCACCTGACGAACCAGGATCAACCCTACACGGCGCTGATCGCGGCGTTGTCGGTCTTCGGAACCATCTGCATCGGCACGACGCTCGGCGTCCTCGTGCCGCTCGTCCTCGAAAAGCTGGGCGCCGACCCCGCCGTCGCGACCAGTCCCTTCGTGACCACCATGAACGACATCCTGGGCGCCACCATCATCATCGTCATGGCGCTGATGATCCTCTAGCCGGAAGTTCACGCCTGCGCGGCGAGGACCGCGTGCTCGACGAGCCGACCCGCCTCGAGGCGCGCGCGCACCAGCCCCTTGCGTGCATCGCTGCGCATGCGCCCGTGCGCCGGAGCCGGAGGTTCCGAGGGCCCTGGCCGTGTGGTCCTCGGTGCCTATACTCCGGACATGGACGGCAAGGTCGCCATGCTCGCTGCGTTCTCGGACAAGACGCGGCTGCGGATTCTCCACCTCCTGAAGGGGAAGGGGGAGGAGCACTGCGTGGCCGAGCTCGTCCAGGCGCTGCGCCTTCCGCAGCCGAAGGTCTCCCAGCACCTCGCCGGGCTCAAGAGCGTGGGGCTGATCCGCTGCCGGAAGATCTCGCGCTGGTGCTACTACCGCCTCGTGACGCCCCGCTCGAAGTTCCACGAGCAGCTGGTGAACGGACTGCTCGACAGCCTGGCCTCGGATCCCGTGCTCCGCCGGGACCGTGCTCGCCTGAAGAAGGTCGGGGCCAAGGGCTCCTGCTGCACGTGAACGCGCGCGCCGGACGCCTCGGTCCTCTCGACATCGCCCTTGCCGGGCTGGCGCTCCTGCTAGGAGGCGGCTCCCTCCTGCTTTTCGTCGCATTCCTCCTCGGCGTGGATCTCGGCGTCGGAAAGCCGGTCCTCGGCACGTCGGCGTGGCTCCTGTTCGACGGGGGGCTCTGCCTCCTCTTCTTCGTGCAGCACAGCGTGATGCTGAGGCGGAGCTTCCGCGCGGGTCTCGCGCGGGTCGTGCCCGGGGGGCTCCACGGCGTCGTGTACGCCATCGCTTCCGGCGTGGCCCTCGCGGCGCTGGTCCTCCTCTGGCAGCCGTCCGAGACGGTCCTCTACGCTGCGCCCGGCGCCTGGCGCTGGATCCTGCGTGGCGTCCAGCTGCTCGTCCTGTCCGGCACGCTCTGGGGCTGGCTCGCGCTCGGGGGATTCGACCCGTTCGGGGTGGCGCCCCTCCGTGCCTGGCGGCAGGGCCGGGAAGGCGACACCCCCCCGTTGACGGGGAGGGGCCCGTTGACGGGGAGGGGCCCGTTGACGGGGAGGGGCCCGTTGACCGTGAAGGGCCCCTACCGCTGGGTCCGCCATCCCCTCTATCTCTTCTTCCTCGTCGCCGCGTGGACGAACCCCGTGTTGACGGCCGACCGGTTGCTGTTCAACGTCCTCTGGACGGCGTGGGTGGTCCTCGGCTGCGTTCTCGAGGAGCGCGACCTCGCGACCTCGCTCGGCGAGCCGTACCGCGCCTACCAGCGCCGCGTGCCCATGCTGGTGCCCTGGCGCCGACCCGTGTGAGGTGGAGGGAGCGCGAGGTCCTCCGCGCCTGGTGGGCATCGGACGCGCAATCTGCGGGAACGTGGGTATCCACTTCGCTCCCGTTCGCAGGCCAGGTCGTGGTGATCCTGGATGGCGGTGCGTCGCTCAGATCGTCCGCAGACGGGTCCCCTGCGGCGACGGTCCGTCGGACCGGGTCCTCGTCGCCGACGTCTCCATCGGGCTGCGTGCGGTATGCATCCAATCTGACGAATCCGGCCCCTGCCCTGTCCACGGGCTCCCTGCTCGGGGGGCGAACGGGCGTTGTCCCTTGCGGGGTGCCTGGCACCGCACAGAGGGGGTAGACCGGGCGAGAGCGCATCGCCTGCGATACGAAACGGCACCTCCGCCGGTAGCTTCTTGCGCATTCTGGAGAACTCACCCGCTATTTTCAGGCTGCTGCGGGGCGGCGACCGGTCGCCGTTTTTCGTGCTGCATGCGATACGCACGCAGCCCGCGCCGGCTCGTGAGGACGAGCACGCGGGAGAATGGAGCGGGGGCGGCGAAGCTTCCGGGGTTCCGTGGGGCGGTGCCCGTGCGGGCCGGAGAGGCCGGCGAAGAGGGCTACTCGTCCGTCGAGGCCTCACCCGGGATCCTGGATGACCCCACGGTGCCCTCGAAATCCGCTCGTCCACCACCGAACGCATGCCGAACACGGTCTCGAACGGGCGAGGCCGCATCGGTGAACTCCTGGATCAGGACGCGCGCCCGGTCCAGACACCTCAAGTCGCGGAAGCAGGCATCACAACCCAGGAGATGGGCCTCGAAGGCGATCGCATCCTCCTCCGGGCAGCTCGAGAGCGCGTACAGGAGGAGGAGGGAGCGCTCCTCGGGCCGATCGCACGAGGAGTGGCGATCGCTGGAGAGGTCGTCGTCGCGCGAGCCGACCCTGTCAGCTCCCATGGACCCGGTCTCATCCGGGAGAGGAACGGCGCGCGGAGGGAGTTCCACGGCATCCGCCTCAGGAGGCAGGCCGGTTCCGGTCCAGGAGCAGCGTGGTGAAAACCCGACCATCTACATGCTCGCTTCCAGAAACCCCGGCCGACGATCCACAGTCGTTCAACTCTTCGGTCGGCTCTACGGGTGAAATGGACAATCGGGCCGAGTGCTTTGCGGCCCCATTCATGGCTTGTTAACACCCTGGGCGAGGAGGGAGACGCGGAGTGGGGGCCGCGCGGCGGCAAGGCATCCCCCGGGCGCCCGGACCGGGTCGCCGAGAGCCCGATCGGAGGCCACCTCCTACCGGTGGCCGGTGGGCTGGGAGGCGCCCCTGGAGCGGAACGGATCGGGGGGCAGGACGGTTTCCCGCATCACCGGGAGACGGAGCCGGGCGGGCTCCAGGACGGCAACCCACGTGGCCGGAAACCCGCTCGCAGCTTGCCGCTGCCCCTCCGGACCCAGAGCCCAGGACTTAAGGCCTGTGGCCCAGGGTTCTGGGTTCAGGGTTCAGGGCTCAGGGTTCAGGGCTCGATGCCGCGCTTGGCGAGGATCGTCCGCAACTCCCTCCGATACGCGCGGAGCCGGGAATCCAACGTGTTCTTGTTCAGGCCGTAGCGGCGGATGAGGTCCTTCCGGCTCGCACCCTCCTCGACGATGAGTCGAAACATCTCCCGGGCACTCGGCCGGAGCTCGGCGAGCGCCTGGAGGACGAGGTGGAGCTCCTCGCGGCGAACGATCTCGCCGACGACGCCGTCGTCCGTAGCCGACTCCACGTGAACTGCCGGGATGCCGGTGTCTCCAGATCCCGCCTTGGCCCGCAAGGCTCGGAGCCTACGCTCCGCGCGGAGGTGGCCGTCGATGTGCTCGCGGCACTTGTTCCGAAAGATGCCCACGAGGATCTTCGGGTGCTCTTCGGGATTCGGGTACCGATCGCGAACCTCGAGGTAGGTGAGAAGTGCGGCCTGGACGAGATCCTCCGCCACCTGCGGCGGAATCCGGTAGCGGCGCCACGCGAAGTACCGGAGGCGCCCCTGGAACCGAGCGGCCTCCTCACTCCCCACGACTCCGTCCACGAGGTGCCCCTCGATCGGAGGTCGTGCGGTCTTGCCGGACGTCAGCGGGCGCATGGCGCATTCCCATCGAGTCGAGTGGGAGGCCGAGCCCCGCAGGGAAGATGCATCCTGACGTTGGCAGCGGAGAAGACGCTCTCCCCTTTCCCCACGATGTCACTCCAGTTTCCGCCGAGCCGACGAGAATCCCCACGTGCGAGGCGGGATGATAACCAGAACGTGGGACGGAGGCAATGGCCCCACGGGCTCGGCAGCGGCTCCCAGGCGACCGTCCCGAGGCGGGGGCGGGTCGCGCGGGACGATTCCCGTCCGGGGGCAGGAGCGTGAGGTCCCGGCGCCGGTGGTGCCGAGGTTCCGAGGTTCCGAGCCCGACCCCGTCTCGTCCTCGGCGTCAGAACGCCTCGGTGAGATAGCGGACGACCGCCGCCGCCTGCGCCTGCTCCTCCAGGTGGCCGAAGCGCGTGCGGCGCGAGCGATAGAGGGTCAGCAGCGCGTCGAGCACGTCCAGGTACGTGGCCCGGCCGGCGGTGTACGCCTCGCGCGCCAGATCCAACGACGTCTGCAGACGCGGGAGGATCTCGTTCCGGTACCCCGCCTCGTTCTGGAGCGCGCGCTCGTAGGCGAGGATGGCCCGATCCAGCTCGACCTCGAGCTTCAGCGCCTCCGCGCGCACGTTGATGTGCGCGCGCCGCGCCGTCGCCCGGGCCCGGGCTCGCTCCCCCTCGTTCTTGTTCCAGAGAGGCAGGGGGAGGAGGAAGGTGAAGCCCACGTAGCTGCGGTCGAAGTCGCTGTCGTACTCGCCCTGGATGCCCACGACCAGGTTCGTCCACCGGTCGGCATCGGCGCGCCGGATGGCCTTGTCCGCGGCGCAGGCTGCGCGATCGGCGGCCCGCCGTCGCGGGTGACGCTCCAAGGCCGACATCGTGAGGGTCTTGTCGAGGTTCGTGAGGGCGGCTTCGTCCCACGATCCGGCCACGCTGCGGGTCGACCCGGGCGTCGCACCGACGAACTCGTCCAGCGCGCGGCAGGCCCGCTCGTACCGGCGCTCCAGGTCGGCGACCGAGAGGCGCGCGTCGGCGGCGGCCGCTTCGAAGCGCAGCACCGGAATGCGACTGTCCTTCCCCTCGCGGAAGCGCGTGCCCGCCAGATCCTCGAGCTCGGACGCGACCTGTGCCTCCTCGCGCGCGACCCCGAGGTCCTCCGCGATGCGCAGCGCCCGGTAGAACTGGATCTCCGCGTCGCGGAGCAGGTTGGCGGTGACGACGCGCACCTCCTCGCTCACGGCGACCGCCTCGGCGCGGGCCTGTGCGACCCGCGCGGAGCGCTTTCCACCCAGCTCGAACGGCTGTCCGACCTCCAGTTCGCCGAAGCCCGAACCGAAGAGGTCGAAGTCGTCGATGCGACGCTTGCGCAGCATCACGTAGGGGTTGGGCGGCAGGGCTGCCTGGGTGACACGGCCCCGGGCCTCGGCTCGCCGGTAGGCCTCGGCGGCCACGGTGAGGTTTGCCCCGTCCAGGATGCGCGCCCGGATCTCGCCCAGGGAGAGGTCGGCGACCGAGGGCTTCAGCGCGGTCCCCGGCACGCGGGCTGCGCGCCGAACCGGTGCGGGCTTCGCCGCGACCGGCACGGTCGTGACTCCGGGCGTCACTCCGGGCGTCACTCTGGGCGTCACTCTGGGCGTCACTCCGGGCGTCACTCTGGGCGTCGTCGTGGGCGCGAACCGGGTCCGGCTCCGGCAGCCGGGCAGGAAGACGAGCGAGAGGAGCAGGAGCAGAAGGGCGGTCCCGGCCGCGGCGCGGGCTCCGAAGACACGGTCCATGTCGCTCCTCCCGGCCCCCTCGTCCCCCCGCGTACACCTGATACCGCTACTGATACCGCATGGCCTCGACCATCCGGATGCGCATGGCCCGGATCGCGGGGATGAAGGCCCCCACCAGGCCGATCGCGACGGCGAGCCCCATCCCCAAGGCGAGCACGAGTGTATCGACCCGGAACACGAAGACGCCCATCGTGACCTGCATCGGCATCCCGTTGACGATGCTCCCGAGGGCGCAACCGAGCACGCCCCCCACCAGCGCGATCAGGAGACTCTCGAGCAGGAAGCTCCCCAGGATGGAGCGCTTCGAGAAACCCTGCACCTGCAGCATGCCGATCTCGCGGGTACGGCCGCTGATGGCGGTGTACATCGTGTTCATGCCCACCATCACACCGCCCAGGGTGATGATCAAGGCCATGATGCCGCCGATCATCGCGAAGGTCCTGAACGACTCCGCGTACCCGCGGTAGTACTCCTGCTCGCTGACGGCCCTGAGTTCGGTCTGTTCGGACTCGTTCACGAAGTCGACGATCTCGAGCATCCCGGCCTCGTCGTGCGCCCGCACGACGAGGAAGTTGAGGTCACTCCGATTCAGGATGGTCCTGAGCTCGTCGAGCGGCACCCAGATCTCCCCGTCGGCTCCCGATCCCGACGCGTCGAAGATGCCGACGATCTTCCACTCGAGACCGCTGAAGCGGAGCTTCGCCCCGAGCTGCAGGTCGTCCGGCTGCAGGCCGAGTCGCGCCCAGGCGAGGGAGCCGACCATCACGGCCTGCTCGTCCTCCACGGTGAGCAGGCGACCCTCCTTCACGCTGAACGTACGGTGCATGAAGAAGGCACGTTCGGGATCGACGCCCAGCACGAGCCCGCGACGCGTGGCGGCGTCCTCCTCGCCGTCGTCGCCGAACTGCATGAGGAAGCTGTGGCTGAGGTAGGGTGTCACGAGATCGGCCGAGTCCATCGGATCGGCGTCCGGGTCCTTTGCGCCGCGGACCGCGCCGGGCTCGGAGAAGGCCACCTGGTCCATCAGCTCGGCGGAGAGGATGTCGAACTGGGCCTGCTTCACGGACGAGAAGCCTCGATCCGTCGCCCGACGCGACAGCACCATGGCGTTCTCGGGATCTCCGTTGTTCCGAAGCGAGTACAGCAGGCCGCGGCTGTACGCCATCATGACGACCGCGATCGTGATGACGAGGCCGATCCCCAGCACCGTCAGGAACGTCCGGAGCTTGCGCCGGAAGAGGTTCCGAATGTTGTAGCGAAGCGGCATGCCCACGACGTCGGGGTCCTCCGTCTAGTCCACGTTCCGGAGCGAGTTGACGATCTTCAGACGGCTCGCCCCGATCGCCGGCAGGAGCCCGCCGAGGATCCCCACGCCGAGGCTCACGACGAGCGCCGAGACGGCCACGGGCGTCGAGACGTGGATGAGGAGGTTCACGCCCAGGACGCCGTAGTAGTAGCCCTGCAGATTCAGGAGCAGGACCGCGGCGAGGATGCCGAACACACCGCCGACGAGGCTGAGCACGACGCTCTCCGTGAGCACCAGGCCGAGCACCTGGATGCGCCGGAAGCCCAGCGCCCGCACCACGCCGAACTCCTGCACCCGGTCGCGTGTCGCCATCGACACCGTGTTCGCCACGGAGACGAGGATCACGCCCAGCGTGATCAGCAGGATCCAGCGGGAGAAGTCGACCGTCTCGCGCAGATCCGCGACCGCGGCGGACATGAAGGCGCGCTGGTCCTTCGTCGTGACGGCGTACGGGAACTCCTCGGGGATCTCCTTGTCGATCTTGGCGATCACCGGCCCGGCGCTCTCGGGGTCGTCGATCTTCACGTAGACCTGGTGCGCCACGCCCAGGCGGTCGTCGACCTCCTCGATGAAGCGTCGACCCGTGAGGATGATGGTGTTGTAGACCTCGTTCGAGCTCTCGTAGGAGCCGACGAAGGTGATGGAGACACCGCCCAGCTCGCGCAGTTGGTAGGCCTGCCCGATCCTCCAGGGGTACTTGTCCTTGTACTTCTCCAGGAAGTCCTTGCCGAGCAGCGCGCCGTCCGGGGTCTCCCGGAACTTCTTCAGAACGTCCTCATCCAGCGTGAGCGGGATGAAGTCGAGGAACTTGTCTTTGTCTACGCCTTCGATCTTGACCAGACCGCCGGACTTTCCTCACCCGTTGGTCTTGATGTAGACCGCCATGGCCCGCACCACGCGCGGCATCCGTTCGATGGACTTTTCCAGACCCAACTGGTCCGGCAATCGGCTGGCGGTCGGTCACCACTGGTCCTTCTGCGTGACGACGAGCAGGGACGACTGCGCCGCCCGGTCGATCGTCGTCTCCATCGAGGTCTCGATGGACGTCAGGAAGCAGTAGATGCCCACGGCGACCGTCAGGCCGAGCACGGTCAGCGTCGTGCGCACCTTGTTGCGCAGGATGCTCCGCATCACGTAGGGCAGGAATCGAAACATCGTCAGTCTCCCTTCCCGGCAGCGACCATCGGCAGGGCGCCCTCCTGGAGCACCCCCTTGTTGAGGTGCAGCACGCGGTCGGCGTAGGCGGCCGCGACCGGGTCGTGCGTGACCATGATGAAGGTCTTGCCGAACTGCTGGTTCAGCGCCCGCAGCAGGTCGAGGATCTCGATCTCGGAGTTGGCGTCGAGGTCGCCGGTCGGCTCGTCGGCGACGATGAGCCGCGGGTCGGTGACGATCGCCCGCGCGATCGCGACCCGCTGCTCCTGGCCGCCCGACAGCTGCCGCGGATAGTGCGAGGACCGGTCGAGGATGCCGGCCGCCTGCATGGCGGTCTCGACGTGGCGGCGTCGGTCCTTCCTCGACATCTTGAACAGCAGCAACGGCAGCTCGACGTTCTCGCGCGCGGTGAGAACCGGCACGAGGTTGTAGATCTGGAAGATGTAGCCCACGTTGTGCGTACGCCACTTCGACAGGGCGGCGTCGGAGAGCCGCCCCAGGTCCTCGCCGGCGACCACCACGCGGCCGCTGGTGGGCGAGTCGATGCCCGCCAGGAGGTTGAGCAGCGTCGTCTTGCCCGAGCCCGAGGGCCCCATGAGAGCGAGGAACTCGCCCTCCTTCACCTCGAGGCTGACGCCGTCGAGGGGACGGATCTCGCTGCTTCCCTTCCGGTAGATCTTCGTGACGTTGTCCACGACCGCGATCTGGGTCAAGGCTTGCATCCTTCCCGGGGCCGGATCAGTCCGCCACCCGTACCACTACGCCGGTCTTCAGGCGGCCCTGTCCGGTGACGGCCACCAGCTCACCTCCTTGAAGACCACTCTCGACGACGAACCAGCCGTCCTCCAGGTTCCCGACCGTGACGGGCACGCGCCGCGCCTTCTCGGAGGCGATCACGTACACGAACGTCGCGTCGCTCTCCCGGAGAAGCGCCGCCTCCGGCAGCGTCACCACGGGCTCGGGGGGCTCCTCCGCGTCGGGCACTCCCGTCTCGGTCCCGGTGTCGGTCTCGGTGTCGGTGTCGGTCTCGGTGTCGGTCTCGGCCGCATCCTCCACCTCCGGCCTCGGCAGGAAGCGGACCTTCACCACCATGTCGGGGTGGAGGATCGGGGACTCGGTCGGCGCGATCTTCACGCGCACCGCCACGGTGTTCTTGACCAGATCGGCCCGCGGCTCGATCAGGAAGACCTCGCCGTCGTACTTGCGCCTGGGCTCGGCCCGCGTGGTGATCTCCACGGTCTGCCCGCGGAAGACCTTCGACAGGTCGTCCTGGACCACGTCGACGCGAGCCTCGAGATCCTGGGGGTCGAACAGGCTGACGATGGCGCCCTCCCGCGGCGCGACCCACTGCCCCTTCGCCGCGTGCCGCTCGAGGACCACACCCCCCATCGGACTCTGGATCTCGGTGTAGCCGAGCTTGAGCGCCGCGAGATCCCGCTCGGCCTCGGCCTTCGTCCTGCGCGCCTGCGCCAGGGCGATGTCCTCGGTGCGAAACCCCTCTTCCATGAGCGCCAGGACGTGCCGCGCCTTGTCGAGGCTCGCGTCGAGCGTCTCGACCTTCGTCTCGTCGAGCTGGAGCTCCTCGAGCGAGATCGCCCCCGAGGGCTGGAGCCGCTTCGAGCGATCGAGGATCTCGCGGGCCTGGTCCAGCTCGGCCTCCAGCCGCTCGACCTCGGCGCGCGCCTGCTCGATCTCCTGCTTTCGGGTGCCTGCCGTCATCTTCTGGCACTCGACGCACGCCGCTTCGACCGCCGCCTCGGCGACGTCGAGCTCCGCCTGGTAGTCCCGTGCGTAGAGCCGGGCGAGGACCTGCCCCTCCTCGACCACGTCGCCCTCGATGACGTGGAGCTCCTCGATGCGTCCCTCGACGAGCGGCGTGACCACCACGGGGTGGTAGCGGGGCAGTTTCACCCAGCCGGCCGCGGCGAAGCCCGCCGCGCGGGCCCGCTCGGCCCGACCCGTCACCCGCACGCGGGCGACCTCGACCACCGGGACGTCGGCGCCGCCGGAAAACGTCCCGCCCCGGTAGAACCACACCGCCGCCCCTCCGATCCCGAGCAGCAGCAGCGCCCAGACGACCCGGCCGAGGAAGGACCCGCTCCGCGGCGCCGCGTAGTCCGGCTTGCTCCGGTGGATCCTCAGCTCCTCGAGGTCGATCGGCACCTTGGGCGCGGCTGCGGGTTCCTCGCGGGGGGCCTCGAGTGCGCTCATGTCTCCCTCGGTTCGATCGGGACGGGGGTGGATACATGCGGATCTTCGCATGGAATGGCTACGACGTAGCCTGCCCTCCACAGGTTCCCCGGCGGAGCGTCATGCGCTAACTACCTCCTACGATACACGGCGATCCGGGGCGTGAGACGCGGGCGGGGCCCGTGTACCCTGGGTCCTCTCGAGGTGGGAGACGCGACGATGCGAACGTTCTTCGTGGTGCTGGCCGTGCTGGGGTTCGGACTCGGCTTCGCGTTGTGGCCGTCCGCGGCCTCGGCGGACCCTGTCCCCAGCCGGGCCCTGACCGACGGCTGCCCCCACTACCCGGCTGCCTGTGCGCCCTGCCCGCCGCGCTGCGGCGCGCCCTACCCGTACTACCGGCCCTACTACTACCGGCCGGACCACTTCTGCCGGGTCCGCTACTACTACCGGCCGGCGTGGGGCAACGACTGCCGTCCGCGCCCCAGGTACTACCGGGCTCGCGCCCGCTAGACGGGAGGAGTCGGCCGGCCCGTGGCAGCCCCCGCACCCCGGGTGCGCTTCGGCACCTCCTCGTTCTCGTCCAAGGACTGGGTGGGGAGCTTCTACCCGCTGGGGATGGCGCCCGGCACGTTCCTCGCCGAGTACGCGCGGCACTTCGACACCGTCGAGGTCGACAGCACCTACTACGCGGTACCGAGCGCCCGCATCGTCGAGGGCTGGGCCGCCAAGACGCCGGAGGACTTCGTCCTCTCAGCGAAGTTCCCCCGCGACATCGTGCACGGTGGCAAGGGCGCGAGGCCGGACCCGCGATTCGTGCTCGCTCCGGACGTGGCCTACGACACGCGTGACCGGTTTCTCGAGGTCATGAAGCGCGTCGGCCCGCGCCTCGGGCCGCTGCTCCTCCAGTTCCCCTACTTCAACCGTGATGCGTTTCCCTCGGCCGGCCCCTTCCTCGAACGCCTCGACGTCTTCCTCCGCGACCTCCCCCGCGACGGCACCCGCTACGCGGTCGAGATCCGCAACAAGGCCTGGCTCACCAAGACCTACCGAGACCTCCTCGCGAAGCACGACGTCGCTCTCGTCCTCGTCGACCACGGCTGGATGCCCCACGGCGACGAAGTCGAGAAGAAGATCGATCCCGTCACGAGCGATTTCGTCTACGTCCGGTTGCTCGGCGATCGCAAGGCCATCGAGAAGGTCACGAAGACCTGGGACCACGAGGTGATCGACCACGGCCCCAGCCTGGCCCGCTGGAGCTCGCTGCTCGTCCGCATGCTGGACCGGAACGTGAAGGTCCTGGTGTTCGTGAACAACCACTTCGCCGGACACGGGCCGGCGACCGTCCGCCGCCTGAAAGAGATGTTCGAGGCGCAGCTCGAGCGGGAGGGGAAGGCCGGGTAGCGCGTCGGGGGCGCGTCGGGGTCAGGTGAAATTCAGCGCTTTTCGGCGTCGGGGTCAGGTGAAACTCAGCGCTTCTCGAGCACTCCGGCCAGAGGGCTGCCTGGTCCACACCGGGCGCGCGTGCGACCTCAGCCTTCCCGGATGCGGATCTTGTTCTCGTCCACGATCCACAGCGTGTCCTGCAGACTGTTCTCGCGAAGTGCAGGCAGCAGGCGCTTCATCAGGAGGAGGGCCGCGTCGCTGCTCTGCGACTCCATCCGCAGGATCAGGATGCCTGCCGCCCCTCGCGGAGGGTGCCTACGGACGTCTCCGAATCCGCGATCGAGGGTCACCACAGCCCGCCGTTCTGCGCGGCACACGGCGTCGAGGTCCGCGTCGGTGACGCCGCGAAGTCCCTGCTCCCCCACGGTCACCGCATCGTGTCCCGCTTCGCGGAGCAGTTGCGCGATCGCGGCCGGAAGGTTCTCGTCGATCTTGAATCGCGCCACGGGACTGCCGCGCTCAGGAGGGTGCCAGGAACACCGTGCGCTCGTGTGCCAGCTCGGCTGCGAATGCGATTGCCGCTCGCACGTCCTCGACGCACAGGGACGGGTAGTCCGTGACGATCTCCTCGGGCGTATGGCCCGCGGCCAGGTTGTCGAGCACCACGGTCACGAGCACGCGGGTGCCGGCGACGCAGGCCTGACCGTGACAGACCTTCGGATCCGCCCTTATTCGCTGGCGCCAGTCGGGCCGCGGGGTCTCATCGGACATCGTCATGGCACCCATGGTACGCGGCCGTGGGAGGCGCTTCGGGGGGGCTTCGGGGTCAGGTGAAATTCAGCGCTTTTCGCGACCCTCCGACCCTGCCTGCGGCTCGAACGAAGCTGTGCGAGGGTCCGGACCGTGGAACGAGGTGCATCCCCCGCACCGAGCTCCGTCACTCCGCCTCGATCGCGGTCAGCGCCTCGCGGAGCCTCTCCTTCACCACGTCGAGCCGGGCCGCCTCGATCGCCTCGCGCAGCGCGGGAGCCCCCTCGCGCGCGTCCGGACCGATGCGTTCGAGCACACGGGCTGCCGTCAGGACGTTGCCGGGGAATCCGGACCGGAGCATGGCGATCCAGGTCGGCAGCGCGCGTGCGCTGTGCTCCGGCGAGATCCTCTCGAGCAGCGGAGCCGCGGCGAGCCGGAAGGCCTCGGTCCCGTCCTCCATCGCACGGAGCAGGCTCGGCAGGTTCTCGACGGATCGGGCGAGCATCCGGTCCCCGTGCGTGTTGGCTGCACGATGGCGCAGGAGGCAGATGGCGGCGTAGCGCACGTCGGGATCCGGGTCCTCGAGGGTGCGACGCGCGACGGCGACCACCGCACCGCTCTCGTCGCGGACGTCCGCCAGGGCCGTGAGCGCGTACTCGCGGACCGTTGGGCTCGAGTCCGCCAGCCAACGAGCCGTCCACTCGATGCCCCGCCCGGTCTGGAGGAGCACGGGGGTCGCCGCACGGATCGCGCGGCGACGATCGGACACCTCCCCCGCCCGGCGGAAGGGGGCGAGGAGGGCGAACAGTCGTGCGGGATCCGCCCGATCGGCGAGCTCGGAATCGGTGATTGCCCCCACGACGAGCAACCGCTCCTCTCCGTCGAAGGAGGCCGCCGCGCGAAAGAGCGCCGCCTGCGCGGCAGCGCCGAGGCGGACGAGCGCCTGGACGGCGGTCTTGCGCGTGTCCACCGGCGCGGACGGGTCGGCCACGAGGTGGAGCAGGGTGGCCTCGATCCTCTCGTCGCCCGGCGCGATGCAGCCCAGCGCGTCGATGGCGTGCAGGCGAACCCAGTCGTGGGTCGTCTCGTCGAGGATCAGCTCGTGCAGGTCGCCGGCGAGGGGCGCCGCCCCTTCGCGAAGCGCCGTGACGGCGGGCAGGAGACGCACGCACACCTCGTAGGACCCGTCGCGCAGCGCGATCGAGCAGGTCTCGAGCACCTCCGGCGTCGGCTCCGCGATGCGCAGGATGCCG
>JAUXCH010000733.1 GCA_030618975.1 Planctomycetia bacterium | reverse complement strand
GAGCGCTGGGCGCGCGAACGGTTGCCGCTGCACTACGAGCGTCTCCTGCTCGAGTCCACTGCGCTCGCCGAGGTCGCCGCGGACGGCCTCCGTCGGATCGCGGGCCCGCGAGAGACCCTCTCCTACGCCCTCGACCGGATGGACGCGGAGCCGTCCTGGTTCGAGCGCATCGGCAAGGACTACTGGTCGAACGACCACTACGACCTGGCCCAGCGGCGCAAGGAGGCCGCCCCCATCGGCGACCTCGGGAAGCGGCTGCTGCCGCGGGTGCTCGCTTCGCTCCGCGAACACCTGCGGGGCGGACGGCGAACCGGTCGCTCGTTCTGGAGCCCAGCCCAGGGTCGCTACTGGGCGCTCCACGCCGAGGACTACGCCGCCGCCGCCTCGGCGGAGGTGGAGCTCCAGCCGCAGGACGTGGCGCTGCAGAAGCGGGCCGCCTCCTACCTGGGCAGCCTGGGCCGCCGGGCCACCGCCGTCGCCGTGCTGAAGGCCGCGCTCGCGCGGGGCGACCTCGACGAGGACGGCGCGCAGACGCTGGCGACCTGGCTGGTGCAGGACGCGCGGCACGCGGAGGCGCTCGCGGTCCTCGAGCCGCTGCTCGAGACCCGCCCGGACCACCTCGACGTCCACGTGCTGCAGGCGCAGGCGCTGCACGGCGTCGGCCGGACCGACGAGGCCGTCCTGGTGCTACGGGGCGTCGAGTCCCGGTGGCGCGAGAAGAAGCGCTGGAAGGACACCGTCCCCGCCCGGCTCGGAAAGACGGCCTTGGCTCTCGAACGTCCGGCCCCGGCCGAGACGTGGATCGAGGAGGCGGTGCGCCTCAGGACCGAAGCGCGTGGCGGCGGCGCCGACGCACGGCTCGGGGGCTACTTCGGGCTGCTCGCCCGCGCGCGGGTCGAGCTCGGAGACACGGACGCCGCCGTCGATGCGGCCGCGGCCGGTATCGTGGCGTGGGGACGCAACGCGCGGCAACGGACGCGCGCGCTGAACGCGCTCGACACGGTGTTCGTGAAGGCCGCCGACCTCTCCGCCTACGTCGCGCGCTACGAGGCGCAGGTCCAGGCGACGGGACTCGACGCACCCGTGATCCGGAAGGTGCTCGCCGCCGTGCTGACGAGGCAGGGTCGCCACGCCGACGCGGTGACCCACCTGCTCGCCGCGCGCGAGATCGCCCCCGAGGATGCGGAGATCCACCAGCGGCTGGTGGCGGCGTACGACGCGCTGGGCCGCGGCGCCGACGCCCTGGACGCGTTGCTCGCGTCGTTGGCTGAGGCTCCCAGGAATCTCGAGGCGGCCGCCGACCTCGCGCGGCGCTACGCCGCCGCGGGGCGGGCTGCCGAGTCGGAACGTGCGCGGACGAACCTGGTGGAACCGCTGCCGCACGAGTCGGCCGGACACCGGCGGCTTGCGACGCTGCGGGAGGCGGAGCAGGACGACCTGGCCGCGCTCGTCCAGTGGCGGCAGGTCGTACGGACCGACCCGCTGGAACCGACCGGCTGGCTGGCACGGGCGCGCTGTGAGATTCGACTGGGCCGGCAGGCCGACGCACGGGCGTCCCTCGAGCACGTGCTCGGCACGACGTGGGAGCCTCGCTTCGGCGACGTGCACGCGGAGGCGGCAACGCTCCTCGGCGACCTGCCCGGCCCTCGCTGAGGTCGCAGGGTCGGAGGACGCGTCAGGGGCCGGTCGGGACCGCGCACGGCGACGCCGACGGGCGTTCGGGGCAGGGGCCCTCCAGGCGCGGTTCCCGACAGAGGCACGGGTCGGTCGGCCCCAGGCGGGGACCCGGCCAACACGGCGATTCGCACTGCCACTGCCCGCCCGCGCAGCCCGCCGCGAGCAGGACGCCCAGGACGGGCAGCGCCAGACGCAGGACGCACGGGTACTTCACGGACGCCTCCCTCGGTGCCGGCCGGGTCATTCGGCCGGCTCGATCGTGGCGGTGAGCGGAAATCCCTTCGGGCGCGCCAGGGACCGGACCTGCTCGACGTAGAGCTCCGCACGCTCCAGGCCGGCCACCGTGATCAGCGCCGAACCCGTGTCGTGGACCTCGTACGTGAGCCGTACCGACTCCGCGAACTCCTTGTGGAAGAGGCTCACGAGGAGATCGACGACGAACTCGAAGGTCGTCACGTCGTCGTCGTGCAGGATCACCTTCCACCGGGGCGCCAGCTCCGTTCGCTCGTCGGTCTCGACCTCGGGGACGAGTGTGGGCGCCTCGGTGACCATGCCCGCATGGTACCGGCGTGCCGTCGGATCGGCCCCGTCCCGGTATAAGGCACCCGTGAAACACCTGCTCGCGGTCAGTGTGCTCCTCGCCTGCCTGCCCGGACCCTCCGTGGCGGCGCCCGACGTCGAGGTGGAGCGACAGGTCGAGAAGATCGAGCGCTTCGCCAAGGAGCCCTTCGAGCAGCGGGAGCGCGAGGCGGCCATCCGAGCCCTCGGTCGGATCGGCGGCTCGCAGGCGGCCGCCGCCCTCGTGCCTCTCTTCGACGATCCGTTCGTGCACCTCAGGGACCACGCGGTGAGCGCGTGGATCGCCATGGTCGAGGGGGAGCGAGCCGGCGAGACGCTGGCGTGGTTCTCGAAGAAGGCGGCAAAGCACCGCAGTCCCCGCGTGCGCGCCGGTGTGGCGACGGCCCTGGGGTTCGCGAAGGGGGCACCGGCCGGGGCACTGCTGCGTGCGCGGCTCCTGAAGGAACGCGACGAGGACGTGCTGGTCGCCCTGCTCGGCGCGGTCGAGCGAGCCGGTCTGCCCACCGGGAGCGACTGGAAGCCCGCGGCACTCCTCCAGCGCCGGGGCGGGAACGTGGCACTGGCCACGGCCGACGCCCTCGTCCGGTGGGACGCGTGCCGGACGATCCCTCCCGACGTTCGCGCGGCGTGTCTCGAGAGCAGGGATCCCCTCGTTCGCGCGGCGGGCGTGCTCGTCG
>JAUXCH010000875.1 GCA_030618975.1 Planctomycetia bacterium | reverse complement strand
GTCGAGGGCCAGGTGCAGGGGGTCGGCTTCCGCCCCTTCGTCTACCGTCTCGCGCTCGTGCACGGCCTCGCGGGCACGGTGCGAAACGACCCGGCGGGCGTGACGATCGAAGCCGAGGGCCCGCGGGAGCGGCTCGACGCGTTCGCCGCGAGCCTCGTGGACGAAGCGCCGGCGCTGGCCTCCGTCGACCGGGTGATCCCGGTCTCGGAGGAGGCCGCGAGGGGGGAGACGTCCTTCTCCATTGCGGAGAGCGATCGTTCGCCGGCCAGGCGCGGACGGGTCACGGTGGACGCCGCCACCTGCGACGACTGCCTCCGCGAGATCCTCGACCCCGGGGACCGCCGGTACCGCCACGCGCTCGCCAACTGCACGAACTGCGGCCCCCGCTACACGATCGTCCGAGATCTGCCCTACGACCGGCCGCTCACGACGATGGCGCCCTTCCCCATGTGCCCCGCGTGCGAGGCGGAGTACGGGGATCCGGGCGACCGCCGTTTCCACGCCCAGCCGAACTGCTGCCCCGCCTGCGGACCTCGTCTGCGGCTGGTCGACGCGGGGGGGGGGGCCCTCGACGACGGCGACCCGATCCGCGAGGCGGCCGCGATGCTCGAGGCGGGGAGGATCCTGGCGGTGAAGGGGCTGGGGGGCTACCACCTGGTCGTCGACGCCCGGAGCGAGGAGGCCGTCGCCCGGTTGCGGCGCGGCAAGCGTCGCGATCACAAGCCGTTCGCGGTGATGGTCACCGACCTCGACGCAGCCCGGCGCCTGGTGGCCCTCTCCGACGCGGGAGAAGCGGCCCTCGCCTCCCCTGCCCGCCCCATCGTGCTCGCGCCGCGGCGGGACGACGACGGTCTCGCCACCCAGGTCGCGCCGGCGAACCACCGCCTGGGGCTCATGCTCGCGTACACGCCCGTCCAGCACCTGCTCTTCGCGGAGGGCCTCGGCCCGCTGGTGATGACGAGCGCCAACCACGCCGACGACCCGCTGCTGAAGGACGACGACGGAGTCCGCTCCCGGCTCTCGGCGTCCTGCGACGCGTTCCTCGTCCACGGGCGGGAGATCGAGCGCGCGGTCGACGACTCGATCCTCCTCGACGCCTCGCGGGGCATCGTCCCGATCCGCCGGGCCCGAGGCTACGTCCCGGCTCCGCTCCGGCTGCCCGTGGAGGCCCCGGCACCGGGGCTCTGCGTCGGCGGCGATCTCAAGAGCGTCGTGGCCGTGGTCCGGGGACGCGACGTCTTCCTCAGCCAGCACCTCGGAGACCTCGCGTACACGTTGGCGCTGGAGCGCTTTCGGAAGACGATCGACGACCTGGGCCGGCTCTTCGACGTCCGCCCGGCGTGGATCGCGTGCGACGCCCACCCCGGCTACCTGTCGCGCCGTCACGCACGGGACCTGGGGACGCGCCTGGACGTGCCGGTTTTCGACGTCCAACACCACCACGCCCACCTGGCCTCGCTGCTGGCGGAGCACGGCAGGCGAACCCCGACCCTCGGCCTGGTGTGCGACGGCATGGGCTACGGCGCGGACGGCGAGGCGTGGGGCGGCGAGGTCCTGCTCGGCGACCTGGGGGGATTCGAGCGGCTGGGACGCTTCCGCCGGCTGCGGCTCCCCGGAGGCGACGCCGCCGCCCGGGAAACCGGCCGGTGTGCCTTCTCCTGGCTCTGGGACCGCTTCGGCGAGGGGGCCGTGGATCACCCGCTCGCGCGGGTGGCGCTGCCCGACGAGGCGCGGCGGCGCGCCCTCGCGGAGATGCTCGGAAGGGATCTCCACTGCCCGCCCAGCTCCGGACTCGGGCGCCTCTTCGACGCCGTCGCGTCGCTGCTCGGCCTGTGCGCCTTCAACCACCACGAGGCCATGAGCGGGATGCGCCTGGAGTCGGCGGCCTGGCGCTCCCCAGGGCGCCCGGACGGCACCGGCGTCGTCGGGCTCGTGGGTCGGGACGAAGGGCTCTTCGAGGTGGATACCAGGCCCCTGCTGGACGCCCTCGCCGAACGTACGGCGGGCGGCGAGGGCGTGGAGGACACCGCGTGGTTCGTGCATGACGCCCTGGCGGACGCCCTGGCTCGGGCGGCGGCCGTCGCGGCGGCGCGGACCGGCGTGCACGCGGTCGGCCTGTCGGGGGGCGTGTTCTCGAACGCCCTGCTCACGGAGGGCCTCGTGTCGCGGCTGGAATCCGACGGTTTCGAGGTGCTCCTCCACCGGGTGGTCCCCCCGGGCGACGGGGGGATCGCACT
>JAUXCH010000501.1 GCA_030618975.1 Planctomycetia bacterium | reverse complement strand
GGCCAGGATCGCGATCCTGTACTGCAAGCGGATCCAGGATCACTCGTGCATCGGGTGCATGAAGTGCCACAAGGCCATCGCCGAGAGGAATGCGGAGTTCGGCCGGCACGACGAGATCGAGCTCGTGGCGATGACCGACTGCGGCGACTGTCCCGGACTGGTGGTCCCCCGCGTGAAGCTCCTGGACAGCCTGGCGAAGGGCCTCGACCGGCCGTTCGACACCCTCCATCTCGGTACCTGCATGAAGCTGGCGATGGAGACGGCAGCGTGCCCGATCGACATCGACGAGTTGAAGCCGATCCTGGAGCACGCGTTCGGCGTGGAGGTCATCCTGGGGACGCACTCCTACTGAAGCCGTACCCACGCGCTGCCTGTAGTCTTGCTCCCTGTCGGTCCTCCGGCAGGGGTCCAGAGGACGACGGGAGGGGCCACGACCATGATGAGACGCGTCGAGGAGGTCATGATTCCCGTGGATCGGTACCCCTCGGTGCGCGACATCACTCCGCTGCACGAGGCCGTGACCATCATCGAGGAAGCCCAGCTCGAGGTCGACAGGCGCAAGTCCCTCCCCCGCGGGCTCCTGGTCTTCGACGCCCTCAAGATCCTCGTCGGCTGCGTCCGGCGCCGGGACCTCATGCGCGGGCTGGTGCCGAAGCACCTGAGCAGCAAGCCGCTCTCGTACAGCCACAAGCCCTTCGACGTGGAGGTCGATTTCAATCTCGCCGAGCTGTCGAGCGGGCGCGCCAAGCGAGCGCTCAGAGCCCAGGCGGACCGGCCCGTGAGCGACGTGATGCACGCGATCCAGGCGATCCTGCAGGCCCAGGATCACATCATGAAGGCCGTCGTGACGATGGTCTCTCTCGACGTCGCCCTGATCCCCGTACTGCGAGACGGGGAGCTCGTGGGCGTGGTGCGATCCGTGGACGTGTTCAACGACATGGCGCGGGCTCTGGGCTAGCCGCAGAGGCTAGGAGCCCGACTCCCGCTTCCGGATCTGCCCGATCGCGTCGACCACGGCTTCCGCCACGTCCGGATGGGGATCCGCGGCGTGGGACGCGAGCGCGCCGAGAGCGCCCGGATGGCCGATCCGGCCCAACAGGTCGGCCGTGTCGCCCCGCAGACCCGCGTCCTCGGCGTCCAGGGCCGGTAGGAGGTCCTCCACGACGCCGTCCAGCGCCGTGCCGTCCTCCTCCAGGACCTCCTCGGCGGCGAGCATCAGGCCCATCCGCAGCGACAGCGCGCTCCGCCTCCACGCGTGCGCCAGCTCCTCGGCTCCGTTGGCGCCCAGGATGCGTCTGGCCACGTCGGGGAACCTCCCCGCCTCCACCAGCGAGATCAGCGTTCGCATGCCGTGATCCGCGCTCCCCCTCGACAGGATCCGCTCCGTGAGCTCCGCGGGGGAGACGGCGCCCTGGAGGACGAGCTCCCGGTCGACCAGGGTCGTGGGCACCGACCGCACCTGGAACTCGGAAGCCAGCTGCTCGAAGCGCTGGGCGTCGACGATTACCACCGTGACCTGCTCGGCGGCCAGGGCGACCTGGTGGGCGGCGCGGACCGCCTGCGCGCAGTGCGGGCAAGCGGCGCTGACGAAGACGAGCAGCTCGGCCGGTGTCGCCAACCCGGCGAGGGAACGCGCCCACGCCTCCGTGGGCGCGGCCGGATCGCGGGCGAGATCGAGCAGCAGGTCGACGAACGGCGCCGCCTCGAGCCCCTCCGGCAGGGCGAGGTAGTGGATGTTGCCGCGCTCGCCGCGGGCCACCGTCAACGCCGGCCCGCACGGCAGCGTTCCCGCGTCGCCGTGCGCCACCGAGACCACGCCACGGGCGCCCGACTCGACCTGGCCCGCGAACTCCTCGAGCAGGGACGCCAGGGAAGCGTCTTCGTCGCCCGGACGGAGAACGAGACTCAGTCTCGCGGAGCCTCCGGCGAGCCCGGCCTGGAGACGCTTCCGATCTTTCTCTTCGAGCATCCTGGGGGCCTCCCGACGCCTCTGTGTGCGTGTCCGTTCGGATGCCCGAGGGTAAGATCGACCTGCGCCCATCGGGAGGACGAAAACGACACCACCCCCTGGAGGTCGTCCGTGACATCGCGCATCGGGGTTCTCGTCTGCGACTGCAAGGGTCTGGTCTCCGATCACGTCGACACCGCGCGCGTCGCCGAGGCCGCCTCCGATCTGGAGGGGGTCTCCTTCGTGGAGAGGCGCGGGATGCTGTGCGGGGAAGCGGATCTCGGCGCGGCGATCCGGCGGGTCCGGGACGAGGGCTGCGACCGCCTGCTCTTCGCCGCGTGCTCGCCCCGGTCCTCGCTGAAATTCCCCGAGGAGCGCATCGCCCGCCTGATGCAGGGCCTGGGTCTCGAGTCCGGGCTCTTCGAGGTCGCCAACCTGCGCGAGCAGTGCGCCTGGCAGCATCCGGAGCGGGAGGCGGCGACGCGCAAGGCCATCGACCTCGTGCGCATGGCCCACGTTCGCCTGCGGACGGACGAACCCGCGCCCGACCCCGTGCCGATCCCCAGGCGGGCCCTCGTCGTCGGTGGGGGACCCGCCGGCCTCCAGGCCGCCAAGGATCTCGCGGCGGCCGGTGTCGAGGTCGTGCTCGCGGACCGGAAATCGTGGTTGGGCGGCCACCTGTGCCAGGTCCAGCGCCTCTTCCAGTCGGAGGCCTGGCCCTCCGTCTGCGACCCAGCCTGCGTGGGGCCCGTCCAGGCCAAGGGCGCCGTGCTCGACGACCGCATCTCGATCCGCACCCAGACCGAGGTCGTGGACGCCGAGCGCGTCGACGGCCGTTTCCGGGTCACGCTGCAGAGCGCTCCCGCGTTCGTGGACGCTGATCGCTGCATCTCCTGCGCGAGGTGCGCCGAGGTCTGCCCGGAGGAGACGGTCCGGGGCTTCGACCAGGGCCTCAGCCGGCGCAAGGCCATCGACAAGGAGTTCGAGCGGGCCCTGCCCGATCTCTACTCACTCGTCCCGGAGGCCTGCACGCGCTGCGGCGACTGCCTGCCCGTCTGCCCGACGGACGCGATCGACCTGGAGGCCGGGGCCCGCCGGACCACCGACGAGTTCGGAGCCGTCTTCCTCGCCACGGGCTTCGACCAGGTGGACGTCAGCGGCTACGACCGCTACCTCGGCCGCCACGAGAAGGTCGTCAGCAGCCTCGAGTTCGAGCGTCTGCTGGCCAGGGGCTACGAGGACGGGGAGGCGCCGGAGCGGGTGGTCTTCGTGCAGTGCGCGGGCTCCCGCGCGGGCATGGACCGCGACGGGGAGGGCGTGGCGTACTGCTCGAAGACCTGCTGTTCGATCACGGCCAAGCAGGTGGATCGGCTGATGACGACCCATCCCATGACCGAGCCCACGGTCGTCTACTACCGCGACATGCGGACCTACGAGCGTGCCCTGGAGTCGCTCTACCAGCGACTGTGCGTCATGGGCGTCGAGTTCGTCAACGGGGAGGTGGAAGCCGTCGAGCCGGCCGCGGACGGACACCTGACCCTCACGGTGGCTCCCACGCGCGGCGAGGACGAGGAGGAAGCGGAGTCGCTGCGCCTCGACGCGGACCTGATCGTGCTGGCCGCGGCCCAGACACCCGCCGTCGGTTCGGGAGCGCTGTACCGCATGCTCGGCGTGCAGGTGGACCGCCACGGCTACCCGATCGAAAACCAGCCGCGCCTGTTCAGGCCCACCGAATCCCTCGTGAACCGGGTCTTCTTCGTGGGGGCCGCCTCGGGGCCCAAGGTCGTGCAGCAGTCCTCGGAACAGGGCAGCGCGGCTGCGATGCGCGCCCTGCCCGACCTCCTCCGGGGGAGCGCCGAGCCCCCGCGGCACGCCAGCCGGGTGAACCCCGACCGCTGCACGGGCTGTCGCACGTGCGAAGCCGTGTGCCCGCACGGCGCCATCCGCATGATCGACCAAGGCGCCGTCATCGATCCCGCGTTCTGCCAGGCGTGCGGTTTCTGCGCCGCCGTATGCCCCGTGCACGCCGCCGAGCTCGTGAGCTTCACCGACGAGCAGATGCTCGACCAGGCCCGTGTGGCCTTCCTGGAGCTGCCCGAGGGGGAGCCGCGCATCCTCGCGCTGCTCTGCTACTGGTGCTCGTACAGCGCGGCCGACTTCGCCGGCATCCAGCGCGCGGCCGCACCGACGAACTACCGGGCGGTGCGCATCCGCTGCTCCAGCTCGGTGAACACGGCGCTCCTGATGCAGATGTTTCGGCTCGGCGTGGACGGCATCCTCGTGGCGGGTTGCCCCGAACGCTCTTGTCACCACCTGTGGGGGAACTTCCTCGCCGACAAGCGCATCGAGCTCGCCCGGGCGCTGATGAGGCAGTTGGGGCTCGACCCGAAGCGGCTCCGCTTCGAGTACATCGGCGCGCCCATGCAGGCCGAGCTGCTGGACTCCCTGCGCGCCATGGACGCGCGGCTGCGCGAGCTCGGTCCGAATCCCGTGGGGAGGTGAGTTAGGTGGCGAGGAAGACACGGATCGCGGTGAGCTGGGCGGCCGCCTGCGGCGGCTGCGACGTCTCCCTGCTCGATCT
>JAUXCH010000431.1 GCA_030618975.1 Planctomycetia bacterium | reverse complement strand
TCCGGCAGGGCGACCTCTGGCTTGGCGGGCTTGTAGGCAACTTGCTCCAGGTACGCCAGGATCAGTCCGAACGGGTCGTAGAAGCCAGTCAGGCAACCATGCTCAACGGCGGTATAGGCAAGAAACCGCGCGAGGATCTCCAAAGGCGTGCCAAGGACGTTGCCGGGTTCAGCGAAGAAGTCATAGCCTCCAGCATCGCGGTACGTCTGTCTGAGCACTGGATCACTCAGGCACCGCGCCGAGACTGTGGCCCGGAGTGCGGCGGCGGGGTGGACCGGCCTATCGGCCACGGGTTCGTGCCCTTCCCCTCAGGCCTCGCCGAGGATCCGCGCGGCTGTCTCAGAATCGGCCTCGACGCGACTTGTGAGCTCCGAGAACTCGATGTCGTCAACGTAAAGGTCCGCGAATATGTCAAGAGTCTGACCTAGCTCGGCTGCCTTCCAAGAACGCGAGACCTTGTGGGACCAGCGGGAAGCCGTGCTTGCGTCATCCGGCCCCACGCAGGCGAGCGCCTCATGGATGCTCTCTCGCTCCTGCGGAGAAAGATGCTCACGAACGACCGCCTCAGCGCGTTCAAGTCGCTCGCGGGGCACGGATGCGGGCATGGAGAGATAGGGCCCCTTCGCTCTTTGCCCTACTACCAGCATCGCCTCCGCCTCGAGTTCCTCCAGTAGGGCCTGCCCTTGGTCAACTCCCGGGCCCTGTGGCATCTTCACGATCGACCACTGCGTCAGAAGCGTCCCGGCACTGAGCATGTGGAACAGGTGGGCTAGCCAGAAGACCTTGTAGTGATTGGTCCGCTGGATCCCCTCGCGACCAGCTGCGAGCGCCGCCTCAAGAAGAACGGCCTTTGCTTTAGCGCGGTCGCTCATTGGTAGGTCTGTCTCCACACCAAGTGCCTCTCGCTATCTCAAGTCACACGGCCCGGTAAGATTCTCGTCTCCCGGCGTGGGTTAGTATTTACGAAGTATATTGTGTGCCTCCGACAGCGTACCGCATTCTCCAAGCACAGGGAGAACCCGCTCGTGCGCTCGGGGATCGGAACGCGGCCCGGAGGGAGTCTGGGATGAGATCTCAGTATCTCGATCATACACAACTTCTTCCCGTGGAGGAGTTTGGGACTCTCGAGCCTTGAGTCTTCTCCATGGCGTCTGGCCAAGGTCGAAGGGACTCCCGAACGTATCGCTAGCGTCGCGTGGCTCTCCATGCCCGGCTCCCCGTCCAACGCCGAGCAGCCCACGACCGGCCCGCGCCCCGCACCGACAGACCCGCAAGAAGACCCCTCCAGCCATGCGTCGTGGTACCGCGGGTCGATCCGGATCTCTCGATGGAGCTGTCCATGCGCCGTGACTCCATCCCTTGTGCCCCTCGACCTAATCGTGTCCGGCCGTCCGGCTCAGCGTTGGGAACAGGTATTGGTCAAGCTCTCTCCCGGTTGCCGGCGCTTGGCCGGAGAAGGGGCGAGCGATGGCCGAGAGAGAAGGACGGGATCTGGGGGATGACGCCCGGGCCGAGGAGCGAGGCGTAGGCGACGGAGTCGCCGCAGACGAGCGGAGCGGCCGGGGCGCCGTCGACGGTGCGCCGACGTTCGTGCCTCGCGGCGGGCGTGCAAAGAGCAAAGAGGTCGTCGGAGTCGGTGGTCGAGGCAGTCGTGGATCCGGGTGTCGCGCTCGTCGTACGGGGGCGTGCCCCGGCGGCCCTGGGAGCGGCAGGCGGTAGACCGAGACCGTTCCGGCTTCCGTGCCACCGCGCGCCGTGGTACGTCTGGCTCCGTGGAAGAAATCCTGGTTCGACCGGTTGAGGCGTCCGAGCGCGAGGCCTGGGGAGCGCTCGAAGCCGCGGAGCGGTGGTTGGGCGGGCAGCCTCTGTCGCAGGAGATGCCGCACCCGAAGACGCCGTGGCTGTGGCTCGGCGCGTGGCGTGGCGTCGATTGTGTCGGCCGTCTTCGCGCGTCGTGGCCTCAGGCGGAGATGGTCACGATCGACGAGGTCGCCGTGGCGGCCGGTGAGCGCGGTGACGAGATCGCCCGCGGACTCTTCGGCGCCCTCGCCGAGCATCTGCCCGATCCGCAGGTCCGTGTCTACGCGGAGGACAACGAAGAGGACCGGCCGCTTCGCAGATGGCTCGAGCCCGCGGCGTTCGAGGTGTCCCGCGAGAAGGTCGTGACCGGGTGTGCGCTGCCCCTCGACGAGACGGTGGAACTTCAGGGGCTGTCCGTCCTGACGCTCGACGAGCTCGGCGAGGTGGCCTTCGCGGCCGCCCTGGAAGCCGCTGCGAGGGACGACCCCTTCCAACCCGACGGCCCGCGCGACGCGATCGCAGAGCTGCGGGATCTCGTCGCGTACGCCGGAGACGCGTTCGATCCCAAGGGCTGGTACGTCGTTCGCGACGGGGAGGAGACGGTGGGTGTCGTCCTGCCGCAGGTCTTCGGGGATGCGCCCGAGGAGGGCTCCCTCTTCTACGTCGGCGTGGCGCCTCCGTTTCGAGGCCGCGGTCTGGGCCGCCTCCTCCATGCCTTCGGACTTCAGGCCCTGGGGCGACGGGGCGCCAAGGGCTACGTCGGCTCGTCCGACGTACGAAACGCCCCCATGCTCCACATCTTCGAGCAGAACGGCTGCCGCGAGCTGGCCCGGCAGCTCTTCTACCTGCCCCGCGTCCGGACCGAAGCGGGGCAGGCTCGCGAGCGGAGCGGCCGGCCGTAGGCCTGGCCGGCGGCGAGCGCGGCTCCGGCGCGCGTGGTGACCGTGCCCGGAGTGCCAGGCGGGAGAACCAGAGGCCCGCCGTGCGTTGGGGCCCGGCGTGCCGAGGGGGAGAGCCGGAGGCCCCCCGTGCGCGGAGCCCCCCTGCGTGGGGGCCCGGCGCGTATCTCCCGGGCGAGGGTGGAGGGGCCTCGGACCTGACGCCATACTTGCAGGATCTACCCCGCCTTGCGAAGGAGATTTGGCTTGAGTTGCTCGAGGTCCATCCGGCTCGGCGCGTGCGCGCTGCTCCTCGGACTCCTCCTCCCCGGAGGGGGGCTGGGCGCGCTGTCGGCGGTGGCCGACGAGCCCGGCTCGCAGCTTCCGCCGCCGGTCCAGATCCCGATTTCTCCGCCTCGCGGGGCCCCGGAGCGCCCGCCGACGCCGCCCTCCGCCGTCGCGCCGACGCCGCCCTCCGTGGTCGCCCCGACGAAGGACGTACGCGCGCGGCTCGCTGCGCAGCTCACGCTGCAGTATCGCGGCGAGCTCCACTACCTCGAGCATCTCGGGTGGCGCTTCACGAGCGCAACGGGCATCGACGACATCCAGGTGCTGGGCGGGAGACCCTGCAGGCGGGACACGCTGCGGGCCGCGCAGGCGGCCGGGGACCTGCGCGTGCTGATCCCCGCGAACGTGTCGGACGAGACGTTGAGGGATTTCGGGAAGCGGCTGCCCCAACTCTCGTCTTCCATGCCGTCGCTGGCGGCGTGGAACCACCGGCTGGCGATCGGCACGCAGCGCGCGACGGAGAAGCTCGCGGCCGCGAGCGAGGCCGACCGCTACATCTTCCCGAGGGTGCTCGTGCTCGATTCGCCGTGGTGGCAACTGGATCCGCCGCAGCCCGAGTGGGAGAAGTTCGGAAAGATCTGGCACGCGCGCGAGTCGTCGGCCCGTGCGATCGAGGCCTTCTACACGAAGGAAGCGGTTGCGGAGTGCTACGTCGCCCAGCTGGTCGCGCTGTTCGCGTCGCAGTACGAGGTGATGGGATCGAGGTGGTTCGACGAGGCCTACGCTCCGAAGGACCTCACCATCGGGAGACCGCACCTCATCGAGTTCACGCCGTTCAGCTGGAACTCGAAGCGGCAGGGGTACCACAGCCGGCGCGCCCTCTACATCCTGCAGACCCCGGAGGAGCGCGATCCGGGCGTCGTGCTGGGCGAGTTGGGCCACATCGCGTTCGCCGGAAAGTGCGGGATCATCCAGAACCAGGACGACGGGTACTTCTGCAACGAGAACTTCGTCATCGTGAGCGCCACGGCGCGCGCGGCGGAGGAGATGCGGGCGAAGGGCGGCTTCAAGTACGTGGGCGAGCAGACGGTGGAGGCGCTGAGGCTGCACAAGTCGTCGAAGAACCTGCTGGCGCCGGGCGACGAGGTCTTCCGGAAAGAGCAGGCCGTGGAGAGGATCCTCGCGGCGCCGATCTTCTCCGAGATCGTGATCTACGTGCATCCGTTCGGCGTGGTGCCACTGGGCAAGATCGTCGGGAAGAAGCTGAAGCACAAGACGGCGGCGATCGAGATCAATCTGTACTGCTGCGGGCGCGACTACGCCTTCTACGAGCGGTACCGGATGTCGTGGATCCGGCGATGGTTGACGGCGCGCCAGCCGAAGGCTCCGGCCGCGGCGCCTGCCGGCGGTTCCTGATCCAGGTCGTCCCCCTTGGCACCCAGGTGGGGGTGCTGCATCATGACCCCGCGAGCCACGGCTCTCGAAGGAGGTGGTCATGGGGTTCCTCTTCCGTCAACGCGGACTGCTGCTCTTGCTGGCGATCGCCGCGCTGGCGCTGCTTGCGCTCGTGGGCGCGGTGTGGGTCGCCGTGCACCTGGCGCAGTGGTGGGTGGTGCTCGGACTGGCGGGGCTCGCCCTCGTGCTGTTCGTGTTCGCACGGAAGGCCTCGCGGTGGGTGCCGCGGCGCATCCTGCTCGAACTCGATCTCGAACGCGGGGTCGTGGAGCGGGCGAAGAGGTCGTTCCCGTCCGGCGGCGACAGCCGGCCGCTCGTGCTGCGCGACGTGGTGGACGCGCTGGAGCGCGCGAGCCGTGATCGTCGGGTCGTGGGCCTGCTCGCGCGGGTCGGTTCGTTCTCGCCCGGACTGGCCGTGGCGCAGGAGCTGCGCGACGCCGTGCTCGCGTTCCGGGGGGGTGGGAAGCGCGCGGTCGCGTGGGCGGAGACGCTCGGCGAGGGCCGAGCCGCGACCGTCGAGGTGTACCTGGCGTCCGCGTTCGACGAGGTGGTCGTCCAGCCGACGGGTGAGGTGGGGCTGACGGGCGTGCTGGTGGAGCAGCCGTTCGCGCGGGACGCGCTGGAC
>JAUXCH010000086.1 GCA_030618975.1 Planctomycetia bacterium | reverse complement strand
GTACAGGCGGCCGTTGATCTCCTCGACGCTGCCGAACCCGCGTTTGCTCTCGCTGCTCATCGTTGCTCTCCGTTGCTCTCCGTTGCTCTGACCAGGGCCCAAGTATCGGCCCAATGGCATTCAAAGCCCAGAACAAAGCGGGAAGCGCGGGACTGTTAATCCGTAGGTCACAGGTTCGATCCCTGTTCGGGGAGCCACTTCGCCGTTCGAAACCGCGCGAGGCCCGACATCAGGCCCGCGCACGCGTTCTCAGACGTCGCCCGCAGGGGCCAGAACTTCGGGGGTCCGGGGATGTGCCCCGCCACGGCCTTCCCGACGTCCGACCCGCCGTTGAACACACGGGCTCTACGGCACCCTCTCGAACTCTCTGTCGGTCGCCGAGAGCCCCGCGGCGGTTAACTCACAGTCTCGAATGGGGTCCACTCCGCATTCGAACCAAGACGCACAGCTGTCAAGGCGGGACCCGGCCCTTGGGCGACTGCCGCCGTTCGGCTAACCTCAGGAAGATGCGTTGGGCCGTACGCGTCCGGTGGTCGTTGGGCCTACGACCCTTCAGCCGGCACCTGGAGGTGACGGTCGCACACTTGTAGGCCGAGAGGGCCTGCGGGAGTTCGCCATGACGAAACGAAACCGCCGCTGGGGGCTGCTCGGATTGCTCGGGTTGCTCGGCCTGCTCGGCCTCGTCTACGACGAGCCCTGGCCGTTCGCGTTCTTCGGGTTCTTCGCCTTCTTCGGGCTCTTCGCGCTGCGGCGCCGCGACCCCTAACCGCCGTCAGCCGCTGCGACCCCAGGAGCGCCGGGATCATCACAGCAGTGAAGACGCACCTCGCTCCGTACTACCGGCTGGTCAACGCGCTGACGTTTCCGAAGTTGGGACCGCTTTGATGGCCCGCGCGACCGTGACTCGGCGGCGTGACTCAAGCCGCATGTCCGTCTCGACGTGGGTGGTCTTCGTCGCAGTGCTACTTGCACTGGGCGTCGGGGCCGCCAGGGCCGAGGAGGAGGCCGGGGCGGAGGGCAATGACGCCAGGGCGAAGGCTGCGTTGCTTGCCCGGGTCCACAAGTCCGGCTTCGGCCTCGACGTCGCTCCGTTCGACGCCTGTCCGCAGGAATTGCCTCGACAGTTGGCCCGGATCGCGACTGCTGTGGAGGCCGTCGCCGAAGAGGCCGGCGCCAAGGCAGCACGAAGAGACACGTACGCCCTGCTGAACGACCGATGCGGTGAGGACTACGACAGACAAGCTGTCCTCGAAGTGGACAAGAGGCGGCGCCGGGGGACGGGCAGGGGAATGACCTTGACCTACCCGAGAGACCCCGCTGCCTTCAGGCCTACCGGGGAGGAGGCGCTGCCCGTGGTACTCGTGCCACCCGGGGACGTGCTTGACGCGGTCGTTGGCCGCCCAGCGGGAGCCGGGGAGCAGCGGTCGCGTGCGGGGACCATTTGGTTCGAACCGCTACCGTGGGACCGGTACGCCCTATGCAAAGCCAGGGCACCGCGGCCTTCACTCGGACTCCGGATGCAGCTGCCTGACAGGAGGTTCAGCCACCATGCTTCGCCCGCCCTGCAGGGCAGGATCGTCGCGGAGGGGGCACTGCTCGATTGGGCGCGTGCCGAACTCCTGAGGCGCAACCGGGAGGTAGTTCTTGGCGAAGTCGATGTATCTGAGATCGCAGCGGCCCTCTACGAACTCAGGTACCGGATCGGGAAGAAGCCGGAACTGGTTACCTGGGGTGTCCCCGTGGCGGATGCGAATGGCGGTGCCCGCTGGACGCGGACGGACGGCGAGAGGATCACGGCTCGAGGAATGCTCAACGAGCACATCACGGATCCGGGAATGTGGCGTCTGTGGGCGTTCGATGCGGAGGGCCGTAGCCGCTACGAGAACGTCTACGGTGGTCATGGGTGGTCCACCGTCGGAAGGCACAACCTGCTTGTCGTCGCCAAGCCCGTTCTCGCAGGGGCCGGGGCACGCTGGCTGAAGGAGCGCAGCACTGGTGACATCAGAGAGCAGGTCGCCATCTGGGAGGGATTCACCCGCGAGCAGCGTGATGCTGCGCAGGCTCAAGAGAGGCTCGTCGTGACGCGCGAGCTTCTGCGTCAGCACCCCGTGCTGGTTCTCCGAAAGGCCAGCACTTGGCTTCCCTTCATGGAAGACGCCGACTTCGACAGCCGGTTGGCTTTCCACGGTTCGGCAGCAAGCACCGCACGCGTCGTGGTCGTGTCCGCAGACATCTCGGACGCCGATCTCATGCGTGTCGTGCGTGCCTACTACGGATTGCAGCACGAGGCCGCCCCTGAATGAACGACGCGGCATCGCCAAGGGCGTCATGCAGGCCCTCGAGCGTTGCCGCGATGGACTCGAATGAGGGGAGTTGCTCCTGGGGCGGACCTGACTGCTGCACCCGGCGATGAGGCGCCCCCTCTCTCGCTGCTGACCACCGCGAGGTGAGTGGGGTAGCGCCAGACGACGCGACTACGTGGTCGTACCCCCGAGTCCTCGGCGCCACCGTCGCCGCTGCACGCTCCACGACACCTCTCCCGCAATCTCCCTCAGCGCCATCTCCGCGCTCGGCCCGTCCACGACACCGTCGAGCACTGCCTCCTAGACGTCCGGCGCCAGGTCCAGCAACCGCATCACCTGCGTCACCCGCGCCCGCGACACCCCGACGAGCCGCGCGAGGTCGGCCTGGTCGCGGACGGCGCCTGAGCGGATCAGCCCGCGCCAGTGGTGGGCGAGGGCCAACACGCAGGCCACACGAGGGATCCTCTCGGGAGGCGGGGAAGCGAGCGCATCGGCCGCGCCGGCCGCCATCGGGGCGCCCACGGTGGCCCCACGGCGCCGGTCGCCGCGTCGAGGCGGGATGCGGACGGTCACCTCGGCGCTCACGCCTCGATCTCCTCGGCCAGCGTGCGGATCCCGGTCGCCCGGAAGGCCACGACCGTCTGTGGGCCCCCATGACGTTCCAGTGCCAAGCGACGACTGCGGAGACACCGGAAGTGATGTCAGTTCGCCGGTCACAGGATGGAAGCGCGGCGCAGCGCCCTACAATGGCCGCCATGGTGCGGATTCCGGCCCTCGTCCTCGCCCTGACCCTGGTGCTCCCGGGCCTCGCCGGGGCAGAGGGTGAGGAGCCGGCCGAGCGGGCCGCCCCGGCCCCCACGCCGTGGGCCGCGATGCGAGGCAAGCAGTGCAAGAAGCAGCGCTGGCGCTGGACGGCGATCGACTCGAAGCATCGCAGGGTGCGCGAGCGGGTGCCCGGTAGCGTGATGCTCGCGCTGAACTGGCTGGCCGCGCATCAGAGCAAGAACGGATCCTGGGAGGCCGCGGGATTCCACAAGTGGCTTGACGGCGAACCCCACGCGCCGGAGAGGCCGCTAGACAGTCCCGGTCTCGGACGCGCGCTGTACGACACGGGCGTCACGGGGCTGGCGCTGACGGCGTTCTTGGTCGCCGGGTGGGACGGCACGGGCACCCACGCATTCGACAACGTAGTGCGCAAGGGACTCACGCACCTGCGCATGAGCCAGGATGAGAAAGGCCGCTTCGGCGAGGCGGGCACGTCGCCGGCGAAGCACCGCCTTCCTGACGACCGCGACTACGACTATGGTGCGACCCTCACAGGTCGCGCGTCGTGGTCCTACAACCAAGCGTGCGCCACGCTGGCGATGATCGAAGCCGCGGCGCTCACCGGCGACGCCGGCTGGATCAAGTGCGCACAACACGCGATCGACTACGCCGAGATCATGCGCGCACCGTACTTCGTGTGGGGCTATGGCGAGAAGCCCGATCAGTGCAACACCTCCGTGACGACTTGGATGATGCTGGCGCTCGGCACGGCGCGGCTCGTGAACGAGGCGGCGCAGAAGGCCAAGGAGGAGCCGCCGTTCGAGATCCATGAAGTGGCATTCCTCGGCGTGAGGTCGTGGCTGGAGCGCAAGACGGATCCCGACACGGGCATCGTGGGCTATGCGACCCGTGGCCAGATCTCCAGCCGCAATCTGGACTCGGCGAGCCGGTACCAGCCTGCCGACGGGGCTCCACTCGCAGCGGCCGGCCTCGTCATGCGCCGCCTCCTCGGCGATCGGTTGGTTGCGGGGGACGTGGCGGCCCGCACACTGCGCGATCGCACGTCGCGCCACTTCGATGATGTTGATCTCGTCTACTGGCACCTGGGCGCGCTGGGTCTGCACGCCGTCGGCGGCAGCATGTGGAAGAAGTGGAGTGCGCCCGTCGAAGAGCGCATCGTGGCCAGTCAGCGCAGGCGCGACCCCAAGGACCGGATGTTCCACGGCTCGTGGGATCCCCTCGACGCCTGGGGAACGGCCGGCGGCCGCATCTATTCGACGGCCATCAACGCGCTCACGCTCATGACGCGCATCCGCTACGAGGGTAAGGGCCGGTAGGGGCAGCCTGTGACCAAAGGAGCCGGTTGGAGGCCTTGCGTGGAGGCCAGCGCGCGGTTCGGCATTGGGGATCCGCTCTGCGTCCGGCCTCGGAAGCCAAGCTCCGTGGTCGGCTAGCCTTCCCGATGGTCGCGACCCTGTTGGTGAGCCCACACGGGCGTGCTCGCGAGGGCGCGCAGCGCTCTCTCACCCCACGGCCCATCCCACGATCCATAGAGCACTGCCTCCTGGACGTCCGGCGCCAGGTCCAGCAACCGCATCACCTGCGTCACCCGCGCCCGCGACACTCCCACGAGCGTCGCGATCTCCGCTTGATCCCGAACCGCCCCGACCGGATCAACGCCTGCCAGTGGTGGGCGAGGGCGAGCACCCGCGCCACACGGGGGACCCGCTCCGGGGTCGGGGAAACGGGCGCCTCCGGGGCACCGGGCACCGCAGTGGCGCCCACGTCGCGCGTCCGCCCGCGCCTTGCCGCCAGCGTGACTGTCACCTTCGCGCTCATGACGCGACCTCCTCGGCCAGTGTCTGGATCCCCGAGGCCCGGAACGAGAGCGTCACGGTTCCCGCGGCTCCGTCGTAGGCGACGCCCTCGACCAGCAGCCGCATGACCCGGGCCTGCTCCTCGGCGTGGAGGACCTCCCAGACCGGATCGAAGAGCGTCAGGGCGCGGCCGGCGGAGGTCCGCGGGATCCACGTCGGCATCCTGCTCCCGGGCCGCGTCGAGGATCTACGCCTGGAGCGCCCGGTCTCGACCGATCGCCCGGATCTGGTCCACGACCAGCGTCTCGATCTCGTGCGCCGGGACGGACGGACTCGGGCAGGCGCCCCACCCCTCGGTCTTGGTCGTCCGGCAGACGTAGTAGCGGTAGAGCTTCCCTCTCTTCTTCGTCCAGGTCGGCGTCATGGAGGCGTTGCAGGGCGCGCAGTGAAGGAGACCCGCGAGGAGGGCCGTCCCTCGCCGACCGCCGCGGGGCACGCCGGGCTTGTGCGTCGCCTCGGCGATGAGCGCCTGCGCCCGGTCGAAGACCTCGGCGTCGAGGATCGCGGGGTGCTCCCCGTCGAAGACCTCCCCGCGAAGCCTGACGCGTCCGACGTGGACGTGGTTCGTGAGGAGGGTTCGAAGCGCGCCCTTCGTCCAACGACCGCCCTCACGCGTGCGTCCTCGCCGCGTGGTCCAGGCCTTCGTCTTCCAGCCGCGCTCGTTAAGCGCCTGAACGGTCTTGGTCACGGTCTCCAGCTTGGCGTGGAGATCGAAGATCGCCCGCACCCGCTTCGCCTCGGTCTTGTTCACCTCGATCCGCCCGCCCTCGGGGGCGACGTCGTAGCCGAGCGGTGGGGGCCCCCCGGTCCACCTGCCGCGTCGCCTCGCGGCGTGGACCTTGTCGCGGGTCCGCTCGGCGATGGTCTCGCGCTCGAACTGTGCGAAGCATGTGAGGAGGTTCAGCGTCAGTCGCCCGACCGGGGTCGAGGTGTCGAACTGCTGCGTGACGGCCGCGAAGGAGACGTCCTTGTCGTCGAAGCGGTCCATCAACCGCACGAAGTCCGCGATGGATCGCGAGAGCCTGTCGATCTTGTAGACGAGGACGCAGTCGATGAGCCCCGCGTCCACGTCTTGGAGGAGGCGGTTCAACGCGGGACGGTCGGCCGTGCCGCCGGACACGTTGCCGTCGTCGTAGCGCTCGGGGAGCACGGTCCAGCCCCGTGCGCGCTGGCTCAGCACGTAGGCCTCGGCGGCCTCGCGCTGCGCGTCGAGGCGCGAGAACTCCTCCCGGTCGTCAGTGACGGACTGCCTGGTGTAGAGGGCGCAGCGGACCGTGGGCACCCGCTGCGCCTTCGTCTTCCCGTTCGAGGGCGGGCGCGAGATCACGCCCTGCCCTTCTTGAGCCCGAAGAAGAGCCGCCCGTTCCAGTGGGATCCCGTGACGGCCTTGGCGACCGCCGAGAGGCTCCGGTAGGGCTGGCCCTCGTACTCGAAGCCGTCGTCGAGCACCCGCACCCGGATCTCCTGGCCTTTGTACGGGCGCGTGAGGACGGTGCCTGGCAGCGGGTCGTTCGAGACGGGCTTGGGCTGGAATGCGATCACCTTCATCTTCGTGCCGGGGATCGTCGGGACCCCGTCGCGGGGGCGGGGCCTCACGTCCGACTCGCGGACGATCTCCTTGGCGCGCTGCTTCGCGCGCTCCGAGAGCCCCCCATAGGCAAGCTCTTGGATCCGCCACGCGCAGGCGCGGAAGAGCCAGGTCTTGTTTCGCGCCTTGGTCTCCTCGCCGAAGAGGTCGAGGTAGCGCACGCGGAGTTCGTTGACGGTCATCTCCTGAAGCGCCATGACCTCGGCAGCGACGGCCTTCTCCTTCTCGGTGGTCATCGTGCCTCCTCGGTGAGCATCTGGAACTCGCGTCCGCAGCCCTCGCACTGCGGGCAGCGGCCGAGTTCCTCGTACCAGTGATGGGCGTCCGTCACCGTCAGGCGGTGGACGGGATGCCCGGCGAGCGTCGTGCCCGTTGCGTAGGCGGTGCTCCCGGCGCAGCGGAGCCGCCCGCAGAAGAGGCGACCGTTGTCACCGAGGGGGAGGTCGTCAGGGCGGAGGGCCCTGGGGAAGAGCACGGTCGCCATGCCTACTTCCCTTCGCCCTGGCTCTTCGACGTGCGCTTCGCGATCCCGAAGAAGAGCGGTCCGTTGATCGACTTGGCGCCTGTGACCGCCATCGCGATCGCGGTGAGGGAGCTCCATTCCTTCCCCTCGAAGCGGAAGCCCGTCTCCAGCACCTGGACGGCGAGGGCCTTGCCCTTGTACGTCTTCTCGATCACGGTGCCGGCCGGGGGGAGCCGCGGGTCGCGGGGCTTCGTGAGCGTCTTCGTTGCGGGTGCCTTGGACTTCGGCTTCGGCGCGGGCGTCTTCTTCGCGGTGGCCTTGCGAGCCGCCGCCTTCCGGGTCGTGGGCTTCTTCGTCGAGGTCTTCTTCTTTGCGACCGCCTTCTTCCGCGGCGCTTTCTTCGTGGTCTCGGCCATGGTCGTGACTCCATCCGGCGGGGGACTCCCGTCGGTCGGTCGGATGAGGGCTCGCGCAGCGGGACACCTCAAGGTCGTTCTCCCGGGCGCGAAGAGGCGGATTCCTGGCCTTCGCGGGCGCCGCTTGGCTGTTGTGAGGGGGCGCTCTCCTCGCCCTGTTGGGCGTCCTCGCAGAGGCGCAGGTAGCCGGCGGCGAGGATCTGCGCGACCTCGCGCTGGATCTCCTCGGGGGTGAGGTGGCGGGGGTCGGTGGGCTTCACAGTTCCCCCTCCGCCTGGATCGCGGCGCGCTCTTCCGCGTCGTCCATCGCATCGAGTTCGCGCCGAAGCGCCTCCCACTCCGGATCCGCATCGAGACCGGAGGCGCAGAAGAGGCGGATGACGCGGCGGCTCTCCCCGACGGACGCGCACTCGGGGCACGGACACAGCTCTGAGAACAGACGGACCAGGTCCGCCTTCACACAGAGCACGCGGTGGCGGAGCGCAGGGGTGAGGGCGCTACGCGGGGCGTCGTAGGTCAGCTCGCCGTCCTTGACGGAGAGCCCGACTCCCTGGGCGCGGAGTTCTCCGAAGAGGCGCAGGGCGACGATCACAGCGTCCCCCTCTCGCGCCGCTCGCCCTGGAACACGTACTCCTGGACGTCCGGTGCCCCCGGCGCGGCGTCCTCGGCGGATCCCCGCGGTGCGTCGGTTCCCTCGGCGTGATCGGGTTCCGCAGCGGCGCACTCTGGCGCACTCCCGGCAGCGGGTTCGGGGCGCAGCACGAAGCGACGCGTCGGACGTCCACCCCGCTTCGATGGCGGGGTAGGGGGCGTCGGTGGCTGCCACGGCCCGTCGAACTTCGGCCGCCGTTCGCGCGACCTGCAGGGCTATGCCAAGCGCCACTACACGCGCGAGGACATCGACCAGCTGATCGGGGCGGGTCGCATCGACATCCTCCTGACTCACGATGCGCCCGCCGGCGTCGTGTTCCCCCGCCATCGCATGGGCGAGAATCGGGCCAGCAACGCCTCGGGGCTCGACGACCTCGTGCGGGCCGTGCGACCGCGAGTCTGCTTCTTCGGCCACCACCACATCCGCGTGGACGGCGAGATCGAGGGCGTCCCGTGCGTGGGTCTGAACCTTGTGGGGAGGCCGGGGAACCTGGTGGCCGTGGAGGTCGGCCAGGGGGCCGGGAGGACCGTCCTGGGGGAGTGGCCCATCGCCTGATGCTCGGTCCTGGCAGGGCGCGGCGATACACTTGCCATCACGACGTGTTCACGGATCCCGTCCTCGCCCGGATCGCTGAGGAGGCGCAGCGCCTCACGGGTGGCAAGTGCGCAATCCGGGTGCTGGGTAGTGCGCCCTCGGCTCTCGCAATAGAGGTGCCGGGGGACTCCATCATCCGAGGCCGCTGGCTCCACAAGCGCCTCACGGCGTTCTGCGCTCGCGGGGGATTTGCGAAGCGGTACCTGGTCGTGAGCGGCACACAAGCGAGATTCACTCCGAAGCCGCCGCCCGTGCCCGAGGGGTGGCCGCTGCATCCTGACGGCGCGTAGGTCAGGATGCCGTCTGGATCGAGCCCTCGGACCTTCCCCAGCCCCACTCGGGCCGGGGCTGCAGGGCGGGGCACACTCGACCGATCTTTCGGCCTTGTGGGGTCCGCGGGCGGGGTCCCCTGCGAGGCTACAGTAGTGGCATGGTTCGCGTAGAGGTCAAGGCCGAGCTCCTACGCTGGGCACGTGAGCGTGCTGGGCTCGAGCTCGAGGATCTGCTGCGCCCGTTCCCGAAGCTCGACGAGTGGGAGCGGGGTGAGCTTCGGCCCACACTGAAGCAGGTCGAGAGCTACGCCCGCCGTACACGGGTTCCCGTCGGCTACCTCTTCCTCCCCGAGCCTCCGCAAGAGGAGGTTCCGATCCCCGACTTCCGCACCATGGGTGATCGGCAACTCGAGCGCCCCAGCCCTGACCTGCTCGAGACGATCTACATCTGCCAGGCGCGGCAGGAGTGGTATCGGGAGAACGCTCGTCGCACCGGCGAGGACCCCCTGCCATTCGTGGGATCTGCCACCCTCCAGAGCGACATCGGAGAGGTGGCGACCGCCATCCGCGCCGCACTGGACTTCGACCTCGACGAGCGGGCCGAGTTGGCACGTTGGACGGACGCGCTCCGCCGCTTCATCGATCAGGCCGACGATCTGGGCATCCTCGTGATGTCGAGTGGCGTCGTGCTGAACAACACGCATCGCAAGCTCGATCCGCAGGAGTTCCGCGGGTTCGCCCTGGTGGACGAGTACGCGCCGGTCGTGTTCGTGAACGGGGCCGACACGCGCGCGGCACAGATGTTTACGTTGGCGCACGAGCTGGCGCACGTCTGGCTCGGCCAATCGGCGCTCTCCGACGCCCAGGCGGTTGTCGTCTCCGAGCACGCGGTCGAGCGCTGGTGCAACCAGGTCGCGGCCGAGTTCCTCGTGCCGCTGGCGGTGCTCGGCGCCGAGTACGACGCCGACGCTGACCTGTGGACCGAGGTCGCGCGGCTCGCCCGGCGGTTCAAGGTCAGCACGCTCGTGATCCTGCGTCGCATCCACGACGCGGGCTTCCTCACGCGTCAAGCGATGTGGGCGGCCTACCAGGAAGAGCTCGACCGCCTCCTGGAGATTCCCCGAGGCTCCGGTGGGGGGAACTTCTACGCGACGGAGGTGGCGCGCGTCAGCGAGCGGTTCGCCCGTGCAGTCGTCACGAGCACCTTCGAGGGCCAGACGCTCTATCAGGATGCCTTTCACCTGTTCGGCATCTCGAAGCTCAAGACCTTCCAGGAGCTCGGGCGGCGGCTCGGGATTTCCGGCTGATGCCCTACCTGCTCGATGCCAACGTGTTCATCGAGGCCAAGAACAGGTACTACGGGCTCGACTTCTGCCCCGCGTTCTGGGCGTGGTTGCTGCGGGAGAACGCAGCCGGCTCTGTTCTCAGCATCGAGAAGGTGGGCGATGAGCTCGAGGCCGGTGAGGACGAATTGTCTGAATGGGCAGCGGCTCGCGGTCCCGAGTTCTTCCTCAAGCCGACGGTGGCCATGGCCAAGTCTCTGGTCACGGTGAGTGAGTGGGCGGGGGCACAGGACTACGAGCCGGTCGCAGTGAGCAGGTTCCTGGAGGGTGCCGACTACTATCTGGTCGCCCATGCCCACGCGCACGGCCACAGCGTGGTCACGCACGAGCGTCACAGCACATCGAAGAAGATGATCAAGATCCCGGACGCATGCCTTGGCCTGGACGTCAAGTCGATGAGCACCTTCGAGATGCTCCGCCACGAGCGGGCACGCTTCGTGCTCGGGCCAGGCGGGAGTCCTGCGGCAGCCCCCGGTGCGTGACGACTCCGCTGCTATCGAGACATCCCCGCGAAGGTTCCCGAGAGCAGAGAGTGCTCGACCCCGTGGTCGGAACGGGGAGCCACTCTCTCGTTGGCACCAGAGAGGCGCCGGTCGCCGTGCGAGAGGCTCGATTTCAGGCCCCGCCGACGGTCGCCACAACTCGCGCTCTGCGCCCATGTTG
>JAUXCH010000813.1 GCA_030618975.1 Planctomycetia bacterium | reverse complement strand
GGCGGTGGGGGGGAGGACGACCCCGGCGGCGGCGGGCCGGGCATCCTCCCCACGGGCAGCCTGTCGGGCCGCATCGAGTTCACGACGGGCATCCCGCCCGTGCTGCTCGAGACCGAGCCGAACGACACCCTCGGCGAGGCCCAGATGGTGGGCGACCTGCCGATCGGTGGCCGGATGACGATCCTCGGCCGGCTCGCGCTCCCCGGCGACGCCGACCCGCTGGACGGCTTCCGCCTGCGCGTCCCCTTGCGCGCGCGGATCACGGCCACGCTCGCGGTCGAGCATCCGGTCGTCAACGACTTCGACCTGCGGGTCTACGACCCGGTCGCTCTCCAGTTCGTCGAGACCTTCGTGTCGGACGAGTCGCCGCACGAGAGCCGGTTCCACGCGAAGGGCATCGTCGACCTGGTCGTGAGCGCCGTGGCGGGCGAGGGTGCCTACGAGCTCGTGCTGCGCGCCGATCTCCCGGCTACGCCGATCCGGGAGCGGGAGCCGAACGACGTGCCCGGCGAGGCGCAGTTCCTCGGCGAGGTCGTTCTCGGTGACACGCTCACCCTCGAAGGCACGGCCGCCCCCGCCTCCGACGCCGTAGACGCCGTGCTCGTGTCCTGTCCCGAGGCGCTGACGCTCGAGATCGTGGCCACCACCGCCGCGTTCGCCACCTTCTCCCTCCGCGCGCTCGACGCGACCGCGGACCTCCTCGATCCCACGGTCCTGGACACACTGCCCCCCTCGACCACGACGCCGCGAACGCTCACGCTCGACGTGCCCGCCGGCACGCTGCTCCACCTGGAGGTCTCCACCTCCGATCTCGGCGGGGCGTGGCGGCTCGCCCTGGAGGGCACGGCGTCCTCTGCGAACACGAACACGAACACGAACGCGAACACGAACGCGAAGCCGGTGGTTGCCCGGTCCACGGCGCGCGTGGCGTCCGTGGAGGCCGAGGCCGATCGGATGGGGGGGCGCGTCCGCGCCCGCTACGGGCGTCCGACGATCGAGGTCGCCCCGGGCGAGGCGCTGCTGCGCTACCGGGACGACGCCGTGGGCGAGACCCAGGTCGGCGCCCGCGCCGCGAAGGCCGTCGCCGGAACCGGCGACCGCTTCCGCCGCGTGACCTTCGATGTGCCGGCGGGGCTCGGTGCAGAGGACCGCGCCCGGTACACGCTCGCGCGGGTCGCCGCCCTGGCCGGCGCCTCCGGCACGCTCTACTGCGAGCCCAACTTCATCCGGCGTCCGCTCGCCGAGCCCGACGACACCTACTACGCCTTCCAGTGGCACTACCCGCTCATCCACCTGCCCCAGGCCTGGAACCTGACCACCGGCGACTCGAGCGTCGTCGTCGCCGTCATCGACACCGGGCGTACGGACCATCCCGATCTCGCCGGCCGGCAGAGCGGCGGCTACGACATGATCTCGAGCGCCACCATCTCCGCCGACGGCGACGGCTACGACGCCGATCCCACGGACGTGGGCGATCTCGGTCGGGGCAGCACGAGCACGTGGCACGGCACGCACGTCGCCGGGACCATCGGAGCCGCCTCGGACAACGGCCGCGGCGTCGCGGGCGTGGCGTGGGACTGCACGATCCTGCACGTGCGCGCACTCGGCCGTGGCGGCGGAACGGTCGCCGACATCGCGAACGCCGTGCGCTACGCCGCCGGTCTCGAGAACGGATCGGGGGCGCTCCCGGCGCAGCGCGCGCACGTGATCAACATGAGCCTCGGAGGCAGCGGGTACAGCCAGACGATGGCCGACGCCTGCGAGGCCGCGTGGGACGCGGGCGTCGTCATCTTCGCGTCGGCGGGAAACTCCAACAGCAGCACCCCGTCGTACCCCGCGGCGTATCCCGACGTGATCAGCGTCATGGCCGTGGACGCGAGCCGGACTCGCGCTCCGTACTCGAACTGGAGCTCCGGCGTGGAGCTGGCCGCGCCGGGCGGCAACCTCGCGGTCGATCTCACGGGAGACGGGTACGCAGACGGTGTGCTCTCGACCCTGTGGGACGAGAGCACGAGTCCCAAGTCACCGGTCTACGCCTTCTACCACGGCACCTCGATGGCCTCTCCGCACGCCGCCGGCGTGGCGGCGTTGATGCTGTCCGTCGATCCCACCCTCACGCCGGGTGCGATCCGCTTTGCGCTGAGAAGCTCCGCGGACGACCTGGGCACGACCGGGTCGGACGACGTGTACGGCTACGGTCTCGTGAACGCGTACCGTGCCGTCCTGGCGGTCGGCGCTACGCCCCCGCCGGTCGATCCGATCCTCTCGGTCGTGCCCACCTCCCTCAACTTCGGCACGAGACGCTCCACCATGGACGTGGCCGTGGACAACCTCGGCGGCGGTCTTCTCGAGGTGGGACCGGTCACGGTGCTCACCGCGACGGGCGACGGCTGGTTGTCCGCCGAGCTCGTGGGCCCCGCGGACGAGACCCGGTCGGCGCGCAGCCTCCGCGTGCGCGTGGACCGGTTCGGTCTGCTGACCGGCAACTTCCAGGGAGCGGTCACGATCGCGTCGAACGGCGGCACGGTGG
>JAUXCH010000493.1 GCA_030618975.1 Planctomycetia bacterium | reverse complement strand
CGCTGAGGCCCTTCTTGAACTGGCTGATGCCCTGGCCGAGGCTCCGCGCGACCTGGGGAATCCGGCGACCGAAGAGCAGCAGGATGATGACGAGGATGATCCAGACTTCGTAGCCGCCCGGCAGTCCGGCGAGGGAGAAGACCATGCTTCGGTGCTCCGCGTGAGGACTGGGCATTCTACCCCGGCGACATGCGAAAGGGCGCCGAACCCCGCGGGTCGGCGCCCCTCTCGGCGTCCTGGATTCCGGTTTCGCCTCCTACGGCCTTCCGCTGTCCTACGGCCTTCCGCTGTCCTACGGGGTGGGAATGGCCACCACCAGGCCGCCGTCGTGGGTGCAGCCGAAGATCGCGCCGTCGGTCGAGTTCGAGGGGATCAGGTCGAACATCGAGAGATCGACCTTGCCCTTCACCTCGTAGTCCGACTTGGCGTCGCGGAAGGCCAGCCGCTTGTGCTCGTCGAGCGTGACGACCCAGCGACCGTGCATGCAGATGGGACGGCGCCCGGCTGCGTCCTGGAAGAGCGCGCCGCCCCGGCTCAGGTCGTAGGCGAAGAGGGTGTCGCGGTTGCGGGCGAAGGCGATGCCGGTGTAGGCCTTGACCTGGACCTCCGGGGCGCCCTCGACGCCCGTCGAGCGCGTGACGGTGCCCATGCGGCCGAGGACCCAGAGGCTGCTGCGGCGCAGCGGTGAGTCGAGACCGTGGAGCCACAGGATCTCGCCGGACGCGAGCTCGATGCAGCGGAGGGTGCCGTCCTGGGCGCCGACCAGCACGTGCTCGGGCGTGACGACGGGCGTGGCCGTCACGGCGCCGGTGAGCTTCACGCTCCAGTTCGTCTCGCTCGGGGCCTCGGCGCCCGTGGGCAGCGACGTGACCGTGCCGTCCTCACCCGCGATCACCAGGCTGTTGCCCGAGGGATCGACGACGGGCGAGGCCCACAGGAGCCCACATGTCCGCCACCCCCAGCCGGGGCGGCCGTTCACGAGGCTGACGCTCTCGACCGTGCGGTTGTTGCGAGGGCTGCCGAGCGACCCGATCCAGACCCGGCTGCCGTTGTTCGTGACGCCGGAGGAGGACGCGAAGCCCAGACGCGCGGGGAAACCCGTTTCCTCGGCGCCGGAGCGCTTGCGGAAGGCCTGGACCCAGGACGCACCGTCGGTCGCCTTCATGAGGAAGGTGTAGTGCAGGGGTCCTTCGGAAGGCAGGGCGTCCAGCTGCCACTTCAGCGCGGACACCCAGCGCGGAGTGAAGTCGCGCCGCGACATGCAGTACACGAGCCCCTCGCGGGTGACCACGAGGAGGTCCTGCTGCATGAGGTAGCAGGCGGCAATCGCGACGGGACGCTCGGCGGAGAGGTTGGCGCGGACGATCTTGACGTCCCACGGCAGCTTCTCGAGCGCCTTCTCGCCCAGATCGGCGAGCGACAGACCCTGGCCGCCGCACGACGGAATCCCGTCGCCTCCGACGGCCGGGCGTGCGGCACCCAGCGCACACAACGCGATCACGAACAGCGCAAGTAGGAGGCCCCGTGCGGGCATGGCGAACCCTCGCTTTCTCGTTGTCTTCGCCGGCGGTCCCACGACCTCCGGAAGCGGACGAAAACGAACCTGGTGCAGGCGCCCGGCGGACCCTCCTGCACCTCCTGCGTGCGCCGACCTTATAGGCAACCCCCCCTCCACTGTCAAGGAACAGGGGTGTTAGCCCTTTTCCGAAAGTCCTCTTGCATCCTGGGGTTAGAGCGTTCACGCGCGTCCGGGCGGCTTGGCTTTGCTGGTCTTGCGCGTCCGGAGGGCTACGATGCGCCTTCCCCACCCGGATCCACGCCCACCGTGCCGACCCGCCTGCGCCAGAACCTGGAGGACGTGCGGCACCGCATCTCCGGGGCCCGGGAGCGCGGCGAGCACGCCGCCGCCGCGGTCCGGCTGGTGGTCGTCACCAAGAGCGCCCCCCCGGACGTCTTCGGCCTCCTCCAAGCGGCGGGCGTGGCCGACGTCGGCGAGAACCGGGTCCAGGCGGCCTCCGAACGGAAGCCGGGGGCACCCGCCGGGCTCACCTGGCACGGGATCGGGCACCTCCAGCGCAACAAGGTCGCCCGTGCCATCGATGTCTTCGACGTGTTCCACGCGCTAGACTCAACGCGACTGGCCCGGCGGCTGGAGGCGGTCTTGGGTGACGCCGACCGCAGCTGGCCCGTATACCTGCAGGTGAATGCCGCGGCCGACCCGGCCAAGGGGGGGATCGCCCCCGAGGAGACGATCGCCTTCGTGAAGGAACTCGCCGTGCTCCCCCACCTCGACTGCCAGGGCTTCATGACCATGGGGCGACTGGAGTCGGACGAGGCCGACTGTCGGGCCGCGTTTGCACTCCTGCGCGAGCTGCGGGACGACGTCGTCCGGCTCGGCGTGGGCGAGACGGCCCCCGCGGGGCTCTCCATGGGCATGACCGACGACTACGAGTGGGCCGTGGAGGAGGGCGCCACCGTCGTGCGCGTGGGACGCGCCGTCTTCGAAGGCGTCTGGGACGACTCCGACGCCGGGGAGCCTCGCCCGTGATCCTCCGCATCCGCATCGAGCACGGCCAGAACGCCGGCCACGCGTGGCGCCTGGCCGAGCCGGGCGTCTACGTCCTCGGCCGCACGCCTGCCGCGTCCCTCCAGATCCTCGACATGAAGGTCTCGAAGGACCACTGCCGCTTCATCGTCCGCGCGGCAGGCCAGCAGTCGGAGACCCTCCTGCAGGACGGCGGTTCGCGCCACGGCACCGAGCTCAACGGCCAGCAGGTCGCCACCCGGAAGACGCTGAAGCCCGGCGACGAGATCCGCATCGGGCTCACGATCCTCCGCGTCCTCTCGGACGATCCCGGCGCCGAGACCGCCGTGCCCACCGGGCGGGCCGAGAAGGAGCAGGCCGGCGCGGACGCGGCCGCCGGCACGCCGCAGAAGAAGCGCAGGACGTACGCGCGCGACGCCCTCGTCGGCACCGAGGTGGGCGGCTACCGGGTCATCGAGAAGATCGGCCAGGGCGGCATGGGTTCCGTCTACACCGCCGAGCAGCTCTCCCTCAACCGCGAGGTCGCGCTCAAGGTCCTCAGCAAGAAGTTCACGTCCGACAGCGCGTTCGTCGACCAGTTCGTGAACGAGGCGCGCTCGGCCGCGGCGCTCAACCACCCCAACGTCGTGCAGGTCTACGACGTGGGCCGGCAGAACGGCACGTACTACTTCTCGATGGAGTTCGTCACCGGCGGCTCGCTCGAGGAGCGCATCGCCGAGAGCGGCGCCCAGGACTGGCGCGAGGCGCTCAACTGGATGATCGACGCGTCCAACGCCCTGATCTTCGCCCAGAAGCGCGACATCCTGCACCGCGACGTCAAGCCCGACAACCTCATGCTGGCCGAGGACGGGAGCGCGAAGCTCTGCGACCTGGGCCTCGCCAAGAAGGCCTCCAACGCCGACATGCTGGCCGCGGGCATCGTCGGCACACCGGCCTTCATCTCGCCCGAGGCGATCCGCCGCAAGAAGGACATCGACGTCCGAAGCGATCTGTACAGCCTGGGCTGCACCTTCTACCGGGTCCTGACGGGGGAGAATCCGTACCCCGCGAAGACGGTGAAGGAAATCCTGATGGGCCACCTCAAGGCCCCGGTCCCCCGGGCCTCGGCCAAGCAGCCCAACGTCCCGCGCGATCTCGACGACGTCCTCTTCAAGCTGATGCAGAAGGAGCCGGAGGAGCGGTTCGCGACGCCGCAGGATGTCCTCCAGGCGCTCGACAGGATCCGCGTCCAGCACGGTCTCGAGGCGCACGGCCTGCAGCCCGCGTCGAGGAAGCCCCTGATCATCGCGCTGATCGCCGTGCTGGTGCTCGGCGGTGGCGCGCTCGCCTTCCTTCTCAGCCGAGGCGGGACGACCATCACCGTCGAGAGCAAGGAGGCGCAGGAGAAGGCCGCCAGGCAGCAGCAGGAGCTCGAGGAAGGGAAGTACACGACGTTCGTCGCGAAGCAGGAAAAGGCGCTCGCCGACCTCGACGCGCGGGAGGCGCGGGGCAACCTGCGGTTCGCCGACCACTGGGCCGACGACCTGTGGCCGACGCTGATCGCCGACTACGAGACCCTCGCCGGAAAGCTCGAAACCAACGAGAAGTACGGCAGCCGCGACGAGGTGAAGAATCTCGGTGCCATGGCGCGCGGGACCGCGGCTCGGACCCGCAAGTACGTCGAGCTGCGCCGCGGCCTGGACGAGACCGTCAAGACCGCCCGCAAGGGCGAGGCCGAGGCCGTCCAGACCGGGATCTCGAAGCGCCGCGCCGACTTCGACACCGCCCTGCAGGCCGCGGACTGGCTGAAGGCCTGGCAGCTCGTCGACCGCGAGGCGCTCGAGGCCCTCATCCGGCCCTACGTCGAGCGCCAGGTCCTGGACGTGCTGCCCGACGGCATGTCGGCGGCCGATCGGGCCCAGTTCGAGGGTTCCCAGCTCCTCGACGAGGAGAAACACATCCGGCCGGTGGTCGAGCGGCACCTGCCGGGCGACCCCGTGGGAGAGGATCTGCGGGGCCGGGTGCTGGACGGTG
>JAUXCH010000707.1 GCA_030618975.1 Planctomycetia bacterium | reverse complement strand
GGGGATCGAACGGCAGTCCCTCGAGCTCGCCAAGGCGGAGCTGGAGCGCATCCGGACGCTCGTGGCGGCCGCGGACCTCCCGCAGACCGATCAGGACCGGGAGCAGCGCACCGTCCTGACCCAGAGCCTCCGCGTCCAGGAGATCGAGAACGCGCTCCGCCTCCTGGATCCGCAGCGCAAGGTGCTCGAGGCGCAGGTCGTGCAGGAAACCTCGAACGTCGCCAAGGCGAAGCTGTCCGTTGAGCGCTCGGTCATCCAGGCGCCGTTCGACGGTCGGCTGGGTCCGGTCCACATCGAGGAGGACCAGGTCGTCCAACCGGGCCAGTCGCTCTTCACCCTCGACGCGATCGACGCCGCCGAGGTCACCGCCCAGGCCCCCATGCGCGGCCTGCGGCGGGTCGTGACGGCGGGCGCCGCGGACATCCAGGTCACCGAGATGACCGCCGAGCGCCTCGAGCAGCTCGGTCTGCGCGCAACCGTTCGCCTCGCCGGCGGATCGGGCGTGTTCCGCTGGGACGCCGCCGTCGTGCGCGTTCGCGGGATCGACCCGCAGACGCGGACCGTCGGCATCGACGTGTCGGTCCCCGACCCGTACGGCGGTGCCCCCGTAAAGCGCCCACCCCTGATTCGCGGCATGTACGTGGAGGTGGTGGTGGCCGGCCGGCCCCAGCCCGACCGCGTGGTCGTACCGCGGTACGCCCTCCACGACGACACCGTCTACCTCGCGGTGGAGGACGGGACGCGCCTGGAGCGTCGCCCCGTCACCATCCTCTTCGTCCAGGCCGGCTTCGCCGTGGTGGGATCCGGTCTGACGGGAGGCGAGACGCTCGTGGTCTCCGATCTCGCCCCCGCCGCCGAGGGGATGCTGCTCAACCCGGTGCCCGACGAGGAGGCCCTCGAGACGCTGCGCGCCGACGCGGCCGGGGAGATGCCCCTCCGATGATCCGGTTCTTCGCCTCGCATCCGACGGCAGGCAATCTGCTGATGTTGCTCCTCCTCGTGATGGGCGTCATGGCGCTGCCGTCGATCCAACGCGCCACCTTCCCCGACTTCGCAGTCACCCAGATCGAGGTCCGGGTCCCCTACCCGGGCGCGACCGCCGCGGACGTCGAGGAAGCGATCGTCCGTCGCATCGAGAACGCCGTCGACTCGGTCGAGTACGTCGAGGAAGTCCGTTCGGAGGCGCGGGACAACGTCGGCATCGTCACGTTGGAGATGTCCGAGGAAGGCGACCCCAGCGTCTTCCTCACCGACATCAAGACCGAGGTCGAGGCGATCGACGAGTTCCCCGACCGATCCGAGGACCCGATCATCCGGCCCATTCAACGCACCGACGCCGTGGTCTCGATCGCGGTCGCCGGGGACATGTCCGTAGCGGACCTCAAGGCCCATTGCGAGGACGTGAAAGAGCGCCTCCAGCGGCTGCCCGACATTTCGCTCGTCACCATCAAGGGCTTCGGACAACGCCAGATCCGCGTCGAGGTGCCCGCGGTCGTCCTGATGCAGTACGGCATCAGCGCCGACCGCCTTGCGCGCGTGCTTTCCATGCAGAGCCTCGACCTTCCGGCGGGCGTGCTGCAGTCACCGGATCGCGACATCGTGCTCCGCTTCACCGACGAGCGCCGCACTCCGCGCGAGTTCGAGGATCTCGTCGTGGCCGCCGGCGCCTCGGGCGGCGAGATCCGCCTCGGCGACATCGCCACGATCCAGGACGTCTTCGAACCCGAGGAGGACAAGATCCTCTTCAACGGACGGCGCGCCGGGATCCTGGTGCTGGAGAAGACGAAGAGCGAGGACACGCTCCGCGTCTTCGACGCCGCGCGGGGGTTCGTGGACCGGGAAAACCTCCTGCACCCGCGAGGCGTCTCCCTCACGCTGACGGAGAACGTCTCCTCGGTCGTGCGGGATCGTCTCGAGATGCTCGTGAGAAACGGGCTGCAGGGCCTGCTGCTCGTCTTCCTGGCGATGTGGCTCTTCTTCGGCTTCCGCTACTCGTTCTGGGTCGCCATGGGCCTCCCCGTCGCGTTCCTGGGCGCCCTGTTCTTCATGCCGATCCTGGGCATGACCATCAACATGCTCACGATGGTGGCGCTGCTCATGGCGCTGGGCCTGATGATGGACGACGCCATCGTCCTGGCCGAGAACATCGCCACGGAGCTGAGCAAGGGCAAGCAGGTCCTCGACGCCACGGTCGACGGCGTCCGCCGGGTCGCCCCCGGCGTCATCTCGTCCTTCCTCACCACGGTGGCGGTCTTCACCCCCCTCGCCTTCCTGTCGGGACGGATCGGCACGGTGCTGCAGGTCGTGCCCATCGTCCTGATCCTCGTGCTCGCGGTCAGCCTCGTCGAGGCGTTCCTGATCCTGCCGCACCACCTCGCCCATTCGAGACGCGGCGGGCGACCGCTGCCCCCGAACCGGTTCCGCACGCGCTTCGATGCGGGCGTCGGCTGGATCCGAGAGAACGTCGTGGGGCGCCTCGTCGACTTCGCCGTGTCGTGGCGCTATCTCACCGTGGGGCTCACGGTCGCGGCCTTCCTCGCCTCGATCGGCATGCTCGCCGGCGGGCACATCAGGTTCCAGGCCTTCCCCAGCCTGGACGGGGACCTCTCCATCTGCCGCGTCACGCTCCCCGCGGGTACCCCCCTGAAGCGGACCGAGGCCATCGTCGAGCGGATCACGGAAGCCGCCGCCGCGGTGGACGAGGAATTCCGGCCCCGCCAGCCGGGTGGGCAGCACCTCGTCCGAAACGTCACCGTCCGGTTCAACGAGAACCGGGATGCGCACGAGCAGGGCCCCCACGTCGCCACCGTGACGTTGGACCTCCTGCCCGCCGAACAGCGCGACGCGCGGGTGGACGACATCCTGAAGCGCTGGAGCGAACTCGTGGGCATCGTGCCCGACGCGGTCGCCCTCGCGTTCACCCAGGGCGCCTTCGGACCGGCGGGTCGGCCCATCGAGATCCGGCTCCACGCGGAGGACCTGCAGACCCTGGACCAGGAGGCCGATCGGGTTCGCGCCTGGCTGCACGAACAGGGCGGCGTGCGCGACATCATGAGCGACCTGCGACCCGGGCGGCCCGAGGCCCTCATCCGGCTCCGTCC
>JAUXCH010000517.1 GCA_030618975.1 Planctomycetia bacterium | reverse complement strand
CTCGTCCTGCTCGTGTTCGCCGTCCTGCTGACCGGGCGAGTGCGTTCTACGCTGGGCCTCGAGGAAAGGTCGAAGCCGACCGTCGCCATCGTGGCGGGCCTCCTGGTCTTCCTCGGTCTCTTCTTCGGGATCCGTGCCACGGCCTTCGATGTGCGCGCCGATCTCGACGAGCCCCAGCCGACCACGGCGCGCATCGGCCACGCGTTCTTGAGCGTGCCGAGGCAGACGCTGGATCCGGAGGAGAAGGGCATCCCGGCCGGGGAGCAGGAGAGGCGCCTCGCCCTTCGCGAGCAGGCCGAGAAGGAGGCCGTGTACCTCGTGCCCTTCGAGCTCGCGTCGGTGCTTCTGTTGGCTGCGCTCGTCGGCGCGGCCTACCTCGCCAGGCGGAGGAGGGAACCGTGACGATCGGACTGAACGCGTACCTCGTCATCGGCGCCCTGCTGTTCTCGGCAGGGGTCGTCGCCGTGCTCTCGCGCCGGAACGCCGTCGCGGTGCTCATCGGCATCGAGCTGATGCTGAACGCGGCGAACGTGAACCTCGTCGCCTTCGACCGATTCGTCTCCGGCGGGATCGGTGGCCAGGTCTTCACGCTTTTCGTTCTCGCCATCGCGGCCGCGGAGGCCGCCGTGGCGCTCGCCATCATCCTGAACGTGTTCGACGCCCACGACCGGATCGACGTCGACCGCGTGAACAGCCTGAAGGGGTAGTCGAGAGATGCTGAACCTCGCGCTCGTCTGCCTGTTCGCACCCCTCTTCGGGTTCGTCGTGCAGTACTTCCTCGGGAAGCGGCTCCCGCGCCAGGGCGACCTCTTCACCGTCGCGACCCTGGGCGCCTCGCTCGTCTGCGCCATCCTGCTGACGATCAAGGCCCTGGGGGGCGAGACGATGGACCCCTGGAGCATCGAGTGGTTCCGGCCCGGCGGCGAAGGCGCCCCAGCGTGGACCCTCGGCGTCATGGTCGACGGCCTGACGGCCGTGATGCTCGTCGTCGTGACCGTCGTGTCCTTCCTCGTGCACGTGTTCAGCATCGGCTACATGCACGGCGACGCGAAGTACGCCAACTACTTCGCCTGGCTGCAGATGTTCACCTTCGCCATGCTGACGGTGGTGCTGGCCAGCGACCTGATGCTGCTCTTCATCGGGTGGGAGCTGGTCGGACTCAGCTCCTACAAGCTGATCGGCTTCTGGTGCGAGAAGAAGGCTCCCGCCAACGCAGGCCGCAAGGCGTTCATCACCACGCGGATCGGTGACGTCGGCCTGGTCCTCGCCCTGATGGTGATCGCCGCCGTGGTCGGGTCGTTCGACTTCGGCAAGATCGCGGCGGCCGTCCAGGACGGCACCTTCTCGGGCCCCTGGCTGACGATCGCGGGTCTCGGAGTGCTCGCCGGCGCCGCCGGCAAGAGTGCGCAGTTCGGGTTCCACGTCTGGCTCCCGGACGCCATGGAGGGTCCGACGCCGGTCAGTGCCCTCATCCACGCGGCCACCATGGTGGCCGCCGGCGTCTACCTGGTCGGCCGCACGATGTGGATGCTCACGCCCGAGGTGCTCTACGTGGTCGCCGCTCTCGGCGCGCTCACGGGCATCATGGCGGGGTTCATCGCGGTCGCGCAAAACGACATCAAGAAGGTCCTCGCGTACTCGACCGTCAGCCAGCTGGGCTACATGTTCCTCGGCCTCGGCGTCGGCGCTTGGCACGCGGCCCTCTTCCACCTCGCGACGCACGCCTTCTTCAAGGCCCTCATGTTCCTCGGTTCCGGCAGCGTGATCCACGCCTGCCACCACGAGCAGGACATGCGGAAGATGGGCGGCCTCTGGAAGAAGCTCCCGGTGACCGGGACGACCTTCCTCGCCGGCGTGCTGGCGATCTCCGGCCTGCCCTTCTTCTCGGGCTTCTACTCGAAGGACGCCATCCTCTCGGGTGCCTACCACCGCTTCCCCTTCCTCTTCTGGATCGGGCTCGCGGCGGCCGTCCTCACGGCCTTCTACATGATGCGCCTCTTCGTGATGACGTTCCTGGGCAAGCCCCGCGACCAGCACATCTACGACCACGCCCACGAGGGCGGCTTCTCCATGCAGATGCCCCTCGTCGTGCTCGGCATCCTGGCCGTGATCGCCGGCTACGGCGCGTGGCACGAGATCCTGCTCGCGCCGGACACCGGCCTCGTCGTCGCCGGCCACCACACCGTCGGTGACATCCACCACTTCGAACACGACACGGCGACCGTTGCGCCGCTTGCCATCGCCGCCGGCATCGGCGGCCTGGTGATCGGCTGGTTCGTCTTCTCGATCCTGTCCGCCGCGCGCCTCGCCGCCCTCAAGAGGCCCTTGAAGGGCCTCGAGTGGGCCTGCTCGAACAAGTTCTTCTTCGACGAGTTCTATCGCGAGGCCCTGCTCAAGCCCACGTACGCCTTCGCGGCCTTCTGCGGTTGGATGGACAAGACCGGCGTCGACGGCGTCGTCAACGCCATCGGTCGCGGCGGACTCCGCCTCGCGGGCTACTCCGGTGTCAACGACGACGTCGTCGTGGACGGCGCCGTGAAGGGCGTCGGCGCCACGGCCCTCGCGGGCGGCGGTGTCTTCTCCCGTCTCCAGAGTGGACGCGTTCGCTTCTATCTCTCCGTCAGCGTCGGCATCGTCGCCGTCATCCTGGTCCTCCTCCTGAAGAAGAGCCTGTAGAGCCATGCTGCTGACCCTCACCGTCTTCTTTCCCCTGCTCGGCGCGCTCCTGTGCCTCGTGGCGCCGGCACGCTTCGCGCGGGTCGTCAACGTGGCCACGAGCGCGGTGGTGCTGCTGCTCACGATCGCCATCTGGACCCAGGCGGGTGACCTCTCGACCTACTCGGCGAATCTCGAGGTCGGGCCGGTCGCCTGGATCAAGGGGTTCGGGATCAACTTCCACCTGGCCGTCGACGGCATCGGGCTCAGCCTGCTCCTGCTGACCGCTTTCGTCTCGCTGACGGCGGCGATCGCCTCGTGGAAGATCGAGAAGAGTCCCCGCGGCTACCACGCCATGTTCCTGCTGCTCCTCACGGGAATGCTCGGCGTGTTCGTCTCGATGGACCTGTTCCTGTTCTACGTCTTCTGGGAGATCATGCTCCTTCCGATGTACTTCCTCATCGGAGTCTGGGGCGGCCCCAACCGCCAGTACGCGGCGATCAAGTTCTTCCTCTACACGTTGTTCGGTTCCGTCCTCCTGCTCGCAGCCATCATCCTGGTCGTCTTGAAGACCGGCACGTGGTCGATCCCCGAGATCACGGCCCAGGCGAGCGCGCTCGTCGCGAGCGGATCCGCGGCGACCATCCTGGGAGCGAGCGGACTCGGTCTCGCTGCCTTCATCGGGATGTTCATCGGTTTCGCGATCAAGATCCCGTGCTTCCCGTTCCACACGTGGTTGCCGGATGCGCACGTCGAGGCGCCGACGCCGATCTCCATGATCCTGGCCGGCGTCCTGCTGAAGATGGGCGGCTACGGCCTGATCCGGATCGCCTACCCGTTCTTCCCGACGGCGGCGGCCTCCATCTGGTGGATCATCGCGCTGCTCGCCGTGATCTCGATCGTCTACGGCGCGCTGGTCGCGATGTCGCAGAGCGACTTCAAACGACTGATCGCGTACTCCTCCGTGAGCCACATGGGCTTCGTCACCCTCGGGCTCGCGGCGGCGACCACCCAGGCGGTCAACGGCGCCATGTTCATGATGCTGGCGCACGGCACGATCAGCGCCATGCTCTTCATGATCGTGGGCGTGATCTACGATCGTGCCCACCACCGCGACATCGACCGCTTCGGCGGCCTCGCGTGGACCATGCCGAAGTACGCGGTCCTGGCGTCCTTCGCCTTCTTCGCGAGCCTCGGGCTTCCGGGCCTCTCGGGCTTCATCGCCGAGATCACGGTGTTCGTCGGATCCTTCGCGAGCCAGATCGACGGCTTCCGCTGGTACGCGCTCTTCGCCCTGCTCGGCCTCGTCATCACGGCGGGCTACTACCTGATCACGCTGCAAAAGGTCTTCCTCGGCGCGACCCCCGAGGTCTACGAGGACAAGAAGCTCTTCCCCGACGTCACGGGGCGTGAGCTGGCCGTCCTGCTGCCGCTCGCCGCCGTGACGCTCGTCATGGGCGTTGCGCCGAGCCTCGCGATGGACATCTACGCGGGCGTGGTCGACGGGTTCCAGTCGACCATGCAAACGGCCATCGAAGTGGCGGGGGTGATCCGGTAATGGACTTCGGCGCGATCCTCCCGGCCGCCCTGCTGGCCCTCGGCCTGCTCGGCGTCCTGCTCACCGACCTGATCGGAAAGGGACGCCAGCCCGGGGTGCCCATCATCGTGGCCCTCGTCGCGCTGGTGGCTGCCGCGTTGGCCTCCCTGTTCGGGCACCGGTCCGACGAGGTGGCGCAAGTCGGAGGCCAAGCGGT
>JAUXCH010000318.1 GCA_030618975.1 Planctomycetia bacterium | reverse complement strand
CCGACCACGTGAGCGTGGTGGCCCTGCCCGTCGACCGCCAGTCGTTCACGCAGCAGGTCGACGACCCGTTCGTGGGTGAGGATCGCTTCTCGATCGGTCCCGTGCCCCCCGGTGTGTACGCGCTGCGCGCACGCGCGCGCTCGGGCCGCCTGGGCGTATCGGCCGCCGTCGTCGTGCGAGCCCCGGCTGAGGACGTGCGGTTGGTCTTGGAGCGCCGTTGGGCCGTGACGGGACGGCTCATCGGGAGCGACGTGGGACGCTTCGTCGTCGAGTGGTTCCGCAAGGGCGCGAGGGACTGGGAGAAGACGTCCACCGTCGCGGACGAGTGGGGCCGATTCGCGATCGAGGGCCTGCCCGACCCCACCAAGGGGGTCCTGTTCGCGCATCGCTCGGGTGACGACCGGGTGGCCCTCGTCGGCGACGTGGATCCGAGCCGCGACGCGAGCCTGTGGCCCTCTCCGGGCCGACCGATCGTCGGGCGTGTCGAGGCCGACGCTTCGATCGAGGTGCGGGGACTGGTCGTGGAGGCCTTCGACGAGCGGGGCATCGGTGGGACGGGCGTGGTGGGGGAGGAAGGGCGCTTCGAGATCCCCGGTCTGCCGAGCGGCCCCCCGTACACCGTGCGTGTGGCGGGGGGCCTGCCGCGCGGCGCTCGAGCGACGGAAGCGGCGGAGGTGCGGGCGGGAGCCCGAGACGTCGTCCTCCGCCTCACCATGCGCTGACGCGTAGGTCCATGCCCCGGTTCTCGGGTGGGCAACGACAGTCTCACTCGTGAAGTCCGAGTACTTGGCGCTGATGCGCCACCTCGTGATGGAGCCCCGGCTGACGGGGATCGGCAAAAAGGAGCAGAACGGTTCGATCGAATCGCCCCTCCCCCCCCGCCGGAGCGCGCTGGGAGGCAGCGACCGAGAACCCGGAATGGCAGGACCCCGCAGGTCGATCTCCCGTGCCCCTGCGTCCTGGATCCCTTGCCTCGTAGATTGGAGGCTACGGTTCAAGAATGCAAGGCATGAGGTTCATCCCCGGCAAGCCATCCACGCGGCTCCGGGTCCTGCTCGGAAGGTCCCCGGCCGTACTCGTCCAAGGTCCCCGGCAGTGCGGGAAGAGCACGTTCGTGCGGAGGCTGTTTCCGGACTGGAAGCACGTCGATCTCGAATGGCCGGCGGACTTCGATGCGATCCATGCCGACATCGAGGATGCCGACGCGGGTTGCGACGGTCGCGTCGCCCGTCTCCTGGACGAACCGGATGAGACGGTGGTCGAAGGTACGCTGCTGGCGCTCGGTGCTCGTGCCCGCACGGTGCCGCCGTCGGGGCCGCTGGGAAGACGGCAAGGCGCCGCGGCCGCGGGATCGGGGCGTCGAGAACGCGAGCGGTAGGTACGGAACGTCGTGACGCGGAGCGTCGATCCTCCCGGCGGGGCCTGCGTCTGGCCCTCAGAAGATCGAGTAGGCGCTGTAGAGCACGCTCGTCGCGGCCGGGTAGTTCGCGTCCTGGGTCAGCCTGAGGATGCTCGGCCGGGCTTCCGGATCGGTGAGGAGGCCGAGGGCGACGACGCCCAGCGCGCGGGCGAGCTCCGAGTAGCGCTCGTTCGTCGCGTAGGCGAGCAGGGGCTCGACCGCGCCCAGGTCGCCGAGGCGGCCGAGGGCGATGACGACGTGCGCCCGGTGAAACTCCGAGCTGGCGTCTTGCAGCTCCTCGAGGAGCTGGTCGCGCACGTTGCGGCCCCCGAGGAGCGCCATCCCCATGGCCGCGCGCACGCGGAGCGTGACGCCGCGCTTCTCCGCGAGCATCGCGAGGAGGGCGGGCCGCACGTCGTCGGCCCGGTGTCCCATCTGGCCCAGGGCGACGGCGGCGTGGCCGCGCAGCACGGGATTGGCGTGCCGGTCTCCCACGACCTCGAGGAGGAGGTCGACGCTCTCGCGCACGTCGAGGACGCCGAGCGCGGCGGCGTAGGACGCCTTGAGCAGGTCGTCGCCTCGCCCTTTCTCGAGGCCGTCGAGGAGCACCGTCTTGACGCGCTCGTAGAGGGGGCGTGCCGCGCCGGAGTCCTTCGCGCCGCGGGCGGCGAGCGCGAGGGCGATGGCGGCGAATCCGCGCGTGGTCGACGGCCCCTTCTTGACGGCGTCGAGCAGCACGCGCGGCAGGTCGGCGGCGTCGAGCACGGTGATCTGGCACTCGCGCAGGTCCTGCTCCAGCAGGCGGCCCGCGGCGATGTAGCCGAGCCCGGTGGTGAGCGGGTCGCGCCGGCTCGCGAGTGAGGTCTCGACGGCCTTGGCGATCTCGAGACGCTCCTGGCACGTCATCCGCTTCGACCAGGGCCCCATCGAGAGGTAGACGGCGCGCTTGAGCATCTCGTCCTCGCGTTTCCGGCGGAGGATGCGGAGGGCGAGCGCGTGGACGCTCGGATCGCCGAGGTGGATGAGGGCCGTCAGTGCGTGGCTGCGCTCGATGGGGTTGAAGCGCCGCTTGTTGAGCGCCTTGCCGTTGACGATGTGGTGGAGCCCTTCGCGGACGGCGTCCGGGCACCCGGCCCGCGGCTGCATGCCGAGGGCGACGAGGAGGGCGACGGGAACGTCGACGTCCTTCGGCGCGCGCTCGGTCCTCTTCCAGAGCGCGCGGATGACCATGCGCCCGTCCTTGGAGTAGGGGGTGCCGAAGGGCTGATCTCCGAGGAGGCCGAGGGCGAGCGCCGCGAAGGCGCGGACGCGGACGTGCGCCTGCTTGTCGTCGACGGCCAGGAGGAGCTCCTCGCGGAGCGAGTCGAGCGTGACGCCGTCGAGCTGGAGAGAGGGCTGCGTGCGCCGAAGCAGCCCGAGGCCCAAGGCCGCCGACTCCCGGATGACCTGGTCGGCCTGCGGGTCCTTCAGCCATTCCAGGAAGATCGGGAGGATGACCTTGTCCTGGCTCACCTTGCCGAGTGCGATCAGCGCCGCGCCGACGACCTCGTTGCGGTGCTTCTTCTTCCGGTCGACGAGGCGGAGCAGGAACGGGACCACCGTCTTCTGCGCCGCGAGCGCGCGGCGCTTCGCCCAGCCCTCCTCCAGGCTCTCGGTCTGGTCGTCGCCGGGCGTGATGACCTGGCGCCTCAGCGCGATGTCGCGACCCGGGATCAGGCCGAGGCGGTTGAGGTCCCACCACGTCTGCCAGGTGTCGCCGGGCGTGACCACGGTGGGCAGGGGGACGGGACCGAGGCCCGGCCCGGTGGGGGGCGGAGCGCCGGGCCCGCGGAACTGTCCTCCGTGCGCGGAGGCGTCCGTCGGCGAGAGCAGGAGCGCGAGGGCGACCGCCAGGGCGACCAGGGCCGTCCGGACGCCGTTCCCGCTCGACTTTCCAACTCGTTTCATCGCACGACGCTCCCGTGAGGCGGCCAGCCCCGACCCTACCAACGCACGGCGGGGGGCCTTGAACCGGGGCGGAGGGCGGCCACGAGCCGATCCGAGCGCCCGTGCACGACGTCCCAGGTGGTAAGGTGGCCCCCGAGGGCCGCCCCGCAGCCCCGGGAGCCGCGACGGCCGCCCTCGGAAGGGGTAGATGCCGATCCAGTGCGACCTCTGTCCGAAGGCCTGTGTGATCGCGCCGGGCCAGAGCGGCGAGTGCCGGATCCGCGTCAACGTCGACGGGCGGTTGCTGGCCGTGACCTACGGGCACCCGTGCGCGGTGCACGTCGACCCGGTGGAGAAGAAGCCCCTCTTCCACTTCCGCCCGGGGACCGCGATCCTGTCGCTGGCCACGGTCGGCTGCAACCTCCACTGCCGAAACTGCCAGAACTGGGAGATCTCCCAGCAGGACCCGGAGACGGCGCCTCCGGCCTACGACCTGCCGCCCGCCGATCTGCCCCGGATCGCCCGCCGGCACGAGTGCGCGTCGGTCGCGTACACCTACAGCGACCCCGTCGTCTTCTACGAGTACACGCTCGACTGCTGCCGCGAGGCGCACGAGGCGGGCCTCGACAACGTCCTGGTGACGGCGGGCTACGTCAACGAGAAGCCCATGCGCGAGCTGTGTGCCAACGTAGCCGCGGCGAACATCGACTTGAAGGCCTACTCCGACGCGTTCTACCGCGACATCTGCGGTGCGACGCTGCGGCCCGTGCTGAACGCGCTCGTCCTGGCGAAGTCGCTGGGCGTGATGGTCGAGGTCACGAACCTCGTCATCCCCACCCTCAACGACTCGGACGGCATGATCCGGGATCTCTGCCGGTGGGTGGCGAGGAACCTGGGCCGGGAAACTCCGCTCCACTTTTCGCGCTTCACCCCGCACTACCGCATGCGCGCCCTGCCGCCGACCCCCGCGCCGACGCTCGATCGCGCGCGTTCCATCGCGCTGGCCGAGGGGCTCCACCACGTCTACATCGGCAACGTGGCCCGACCGGGCGCCTCCGACACGACCTGCCCCTCGTGCGGGCGCGTGCTCGTGCGGCGCCGCGGGTACACCATCGTCGAGAACGCGCTGGAGGACGGCTGCTGTCCCGATTGCCACACGGAGGTCTACGGCACGTGGAACTGACGCGGCGAAACGCACTGACCCTCCTGGCGGCCGCCGCGGCGGCGCCGCTGCTGCCGGTGCTCGAGCGAACCGGCATCCTGCCCCCTCGCGTGGTCGAAGCCGTCCGGGACCGCTCCCGCCGCGTCCGCGTCCGGCCGCTGGACCCTCGTCACGTAGCGCGTCCCGCGCGCTGGTTGGGATGACGCCATGCAGAGCACCACGTCGTCGCGGCCCCCGGCGCTCCCGGCCCTGCTGCTGGGTGTCCTGCCGCTCCTGCTGTTGCTCCCGCTCGTCGGGTGCTCCGACGAGGAGAAGACCGTCCTCACCTCGGCGCTGGCCGGCGCGTGGTACCCCGCCGACGCGGCCCGGCTGCGCGCCGAGCTCGACGTCTTCGCCAAGGCGGCCACCGGCGAGAAGAAGGAGGGCGTGCGCGCCCTGATCGTGCCCCACGCCGGCTACCGCTGGTCGGGCGCCGTGGCGTATGCCGCGTACCGCCACGTGGCCGGCAGGACCTTTTCCCGCGTGATCGTGATGGGACCGAGCCACGGGACGAGCATGCAGAACGAGGTCAGCGTGCCGGACGTCACGCACGTCGCCACGCCGCTCGGGGAGGTACCGCTCGACCGGGACTTCGTCGCGGCGCTGAGGCGACACCCCGAGTTCGTGAGCAACCCGAGGGCGCACGGGAGCGAGCACAGCGTGCAGATCCAGCTGCCGCTCCTCCAGCACGCGCTGGGCGACTTCCGGCTCGTGCCGCTGGTCGTCGGGAGGCTCGACGCGGCGGCCACGAAGCGCGTGGCCGACGTCCTGCTCGAGCTGGTGGACGCCGAGACCCTGCTCGTCGTGAGCAGCGACTTCACGCACTACGGCGAGCGGTTCGCCTACGTCCCCTTCACGGAGAACGTCCCCGCGAACCTCCGCAAGCTCGACATGGGCTCGTACGAGAGGATCCGGGACCTCGGCGCGGACGCCTTCGCGGCGTACGTGCAGGCGACGGGCACCACCGTCTGCGGGCGGCGGCCCATCGAGGTCCTGCTCCGGATGCTGCCCGAGGCGACGCAGGTCACGCTCTGTCGCTACGACACGTCCGGTCGCATCGGGGGCCGCTGGGAGAACTCGGTCTCGTATCTGGGCATCGCGTTCGAGACCATCTGGCCCGAGCGAGAGGAGCCGGCTGTGGAAGCGACGAAGGTCCTGACTCGTGAGGAGAAGGCGGCCCTCCTGAAGCTGGCGCGGGGCACGCTGGAGCACGTCCTGGCCGGCGAGGAGCTTCCGACTCCCGCCGCGCTCGGTATCGACCTCACGCCGATGCTCGAGCGTCAGGCCGGCGCGTTCGTGACGCTGAGGCGCGACGGGAAGCTGAGGGGGTGCATCGGCGAGATCCGCCCGTCGCGCCCGTTGTGGCGTGCCGTCCAAGGCACCGCGGTGGGCGCGGCGCTCCGCGACTACCGGTTCCGCAGCGTGACCGCCGAAGAGCTCCCGGAGATCGACCTGAAGATCTCCGTGCTGACGCCGCCCAAGCCGGTGGCGGGGTGGAAGGAGATCGAGCTGGGGCGCCACGGCATCGTGCTTCAGAAGCAAGGCCGTTCCGCGACCTTCCTCCCGCAGGTCGCCCCCGAGCAGGGCTGGGATCTCGACCAGACGCTCACGCAGCTGTCCCTGAAGGCCGGCCTCGCGGCCGACGCGTGGTACGAGGGCGCGACCTTCCTCGTCTT
>JAUXCH010000964.1 GCA_030618975.1 Planctomycetia bacterium | reverse complement strand
TTCGAGGGGATCTTCGATCGCCTCGTGCAGGGCATCGCGGGCGCCGTGAACGAGGAGGGTGACATCCTCGCGTCCACGCGCACGATGGACTACCACGGCGTCAAGATGCACCTGCTCGACCTGCAGGCCGCGCGCGGTGACGACGTCGTGCCGTTCACGCCGACGTGGGCGCTGCTCGGTGATCGCCTCGTGATCACCCTGGTCCCCTACTCCATGAAGGAGATCATCCTCCGCAACCAGGGCCAGACCTCGACGCCGGGCCTCGCCTCGAAGGAGGACTTCCAGGCGCTGATGGCCCTGCGGCCCGCCGACGCCGGTGGGATGGAGTACCTGAACCTGAAGGCCGGCCTCGGCCTGCTCTACGACACCCTCGTGCCGTTGATCCAGACGGTCGCGAAGCCGAACGTGATGGAGGACCTGCCGGTGCCCATCGACTGGGCACTGCTCCCGCCCGGCAGCCGGGTTGCGAAGCACTTCCGCAGCATGGCGACGTTCGTCACCTGGAACGAGGACGGCCTCGTGGTCAGGATGCAGGGGCCGATCCCGCTGGTGCCGATCATCCTCGTGGCGGTCGGCGTGGGCTCGGCCGTTTTCCTGAGGAGCACCGCGATGCAGACACTCGAGGTGCGCGTCGATCCCGGCTCCGGCCACCCGATGCCGGATTCCGGCGATCTCGAAGACGAGATGGACCTCGAGCTCGCGAAGATCCAGGCCGAGATGCTCGTCGAGGCCGTGGAGTTCTTCCGGGTGGAGAAGGGCCGGCTTCCCGGCTCGCTCGACGATCTCGTCAAGGACGGTCTGATGGGCTCGGTGCCCGAGGACCCGTGGGGCGGCAGCTACCGCCTGCGCGGGGACGCCGCCGGCTACGCGGTGGAGTCCGCCGGTCCCGACCGCAAGTACGGCACCCCCGACGACGTGCTGGTCAAGAAGTAGGGGGACGAGCCCTGAACGACGCCACCCCGCCCCCGGCCTCTTCCGGCCGGCCATCCCCGGTCTCTCCCGCCACGCCACCCCTGGTGGACTTTCGCAGTGACACCGTGACGCGCCCCACGGGCGCGATGCGGCGCGCGATGGCCGAGGCCGAGGTCGGGGACGACGTCTTCATCGAGGACCCGACCGTCCTCGCGTTGCAGGACGAGGTCGCGCGGCTCTTCGGCCGCGAGGCCGCGCTGTTCGTGCCCTCGGGCAGCCAGGGCAACCAGATCGCCGCGTGGCTCCACACCTCGCGCGGCGAGGAGATCGCGGTCGGCGAAGCGAGCCACAGCTACGACTGGGAGATGGCCGGGCTCGCCGCCCTCTCGGGGCTGCAGGCGCGGACCCTGCCGACCCGCCGCGGCGTGATCGACGCCCAGGCCGCGGAGGCGGCGCTGAGACCGGCAGGGGGGTTCAAGCCCGCGTGCCGGCTGCTCGTGGTGGAGAACACCCACAACTTCCACGGCGGGGCCGTGGTGCCGATCGAGCACCTGTTGCTCCTGAAGGAGGTGGCGGCCTCGCAGGGAGCGGCCGTCCATCTGGACGGGGCGCGGCTCTGGAACGCCGCCGCCTCGTCGGGCACCCCGCTCGAGGCCTACGGCGAAGCCGCCGACACGCTGATGGTGTGCCTCAGCAAGGCCCTGTGCGCCCCGGTGGGCTCGCTCCTCGTGGGCGACGCCGACGTCGTCGCGCGCGCACGCGACGTGCGCAAGATGTTTGGCGGCGGCATGCGCCAGGTCGGCGTGCTCGCCGCGCCCGGTCTCGTCGCCGTGCGCTCGATGCGCAAACGACTCGTCGAAGACCACCGCCGTGCACGGCACCTTGCCGAGG
>JAUXCH010000860.1 GCA_030618975.1 Planctomycetia bacterium | reverse complement strand
CCCTCCGCCTTCGTCCGCCGCCCAGGACGGATGCGCCTGCATCAGACAACTCGCCATCCAGCGCTTCTCGTCCGCCCAGCTGGACGTCACCCCGACCTTCGTCCTCCCGAGGCAACGGGTGAACGGGGCGCCCGCCGGTGGCGAGATCGCCGACTCGCTGGGCGTGTAGGGGCTTGGGGTGGGCGCGGGCGGCAGCACCTCGCACGGCGAGACGCCGGGAGGCTCGGGCCGCCTGGACGGCACCCCTACGACCCCCGGCGATCGCTCCTTCTTCCCCCGCGTCTCGAGGACGCGGCGCGGACGAGGGGGCGGGCCGTCACCTGCGCTGCGGCGAGGTCGCCGGCCTGGTGGGCCGGACGACCCCGTCGATCGGACGGTGCGACGGGCTGGCGGGGCGGAAGCCCAGGTTGTTGTTGCGGTTCCCCGGGTCGTTCCTGTTGCGGTTGGCCGACCGAGCGTTCCTGGCGTCGTTGTTCCACGACCCGCCACGGTTCACGCGGTTGCCGGGGCCCTCTGCCCCCTCCCCCGAACGTGGCATTCAGTCGGACATGGTGACCTCCTCCGCCCACTGGCTGCGTAGCCCCAGCGTGTCGCCTGCGCGTAGCAGCTCGAAGAGGGAGGCCACGCCTTGCCGGTGGCTTTCCGGGCTTCGAAGGCCGCGGTGCAACTCCCAGGTTCGTTGCCGGAGGCGCCACCGGTAGCGTTTCCGGTTGGCCGGCCGGGGGCGCGTCGTCCCCGGGAAGACGAGCCATCCCAGGAAGGGCAGGCCCTCCGTGACCGGCGCGACCAGGGTGGCCGAGGGTTTGAGGGCGAGGTCGAGGACGTTCGCAAGATAGGTCTCGATCTCCCGTCGTGCCTCGTGCAGACGGGCCCGGCGTTCGTCGAGCAGCACGACGTCGTCCATGTAGCGCACGTACCCGCGAATACGCATCGTCTCCTGGACGCGGTGGTCCAAGCGGTCGAGGAGGAGATTTGCGAACCACTGGCTCGTGAGGCTTCCGATGGGCAGGCCGCGACCCGTCGAGCCCCTCTCCGGCGGGCCGCGGAGGATGGTCGCAGAGAGGTCGAGCACCCGGCGGTCCTTCACCACCCGGCCGATCGTCTCCTGCATGACCGCGTGCGAGACGGAGGGAAAGAACGAGGCGATGTCGAGCCTGAGGAAGTAGGGGAACCGGCGGACGAGGCGCTTCACCCGGGCCAGCGCGGCGTGGGTGCCCTTGCCCGTGCGGCAGGCGTAGGAGTGGAAGATCATCCGTCGCTCGAAGACGGGCTCGAGCACCGCCATCAGGGCGTGGTGGACGACCTGGTCCGCGAACGGGACGGCGGTGATGGTCCTCTGCTTCGGATCGTGGATCACGAACTCGTGCGCGGCGCTGGGCCGCCACGTGCCGGCGACGAGGGCCCGTTGCAGTTGAAGAACCTCGAGCTCGACACGCTCCAGGAACTCCGCCGCGGCGCGGGTCTCCCGCTTCCCCTTCGCCGCCGTGCCTGCGGCGCGGAGCAGGTTGTCGAACCGGGTCACGCCTTCGAAGAGATGAGCCGCGCGTCTCACGGCGTCTCCCCCCTGCTCCGGAGGCCCCGGCGCCACCCGTGGAGCATGCGGCCGCACTCGTCCAGCGCCCGCATGGAGGCCTCGAACACGGTGAAGGGGCAGGCGCCGGCGCCCCGCGCGAGGCGGAAGAGGTGCCGCATCCGCTCCAGGGTCAGGTTGGCCTCCTCGAGCCGGGCGCGACGCCCAGCGCGACGGTACCGGGCCGCGACCAGCAACTCCACGAGGTCCAGCGCGTGGTTCTCGATCCGTTGCGTCAGGGTGAACCGGACGTTCTTCGGCCACTTGGCCGTGCGGTCCAGGAGCCAGCCGGTGAACTCCTCGAAGCGCGCCAGGACGAGGAGGTCGGGGCCTGCGCGGCGCGCCTTCGGTCGGGTGGCGGGCAGGGTCACGGTGCCTCCGCCGGCTGGGCCTTCGCCTCCGGGCTCTCCCCGGGACCGAGGAGACGGAGCAGGGCAGATCCGTACTTCTCGGTCTTGCCCGGGCCGACGCCGTCGATGGCGCCGAGCGCCGTGCGGGTCGCCGGCCGGGCGCGGTCGAGGGCGACCAACTCGCGGTTCGTGAAGATCACGTACGGCGGGACGCCGTCCTTGCGCGCCCGGGCCGCGCGCCATTCGCGAAGCGTGCCGAAGAGCGCGCGGTCCGCGGGGGCGAGATCGGCTGCGGGATCGACCCGGCGGGCCGACTTCCTACCGGCGGCGGGCGGCGACGCAGGCTCGAGACGAACGGGCGGCTCCTGAT
>JAUXCH010000427.1 GCA_030618975.1 Planctomycetia bacterium | reverse complement strand
CCCGAGCGCTTCGGCCCCTGGCTGGTGCGGATCGTGAGGAACGTCGTGCGCGACCGCAGGCGGCGGCCCAAGGCGCCGCACCTGCTGGGTGACGCCGACGCGTCGCTTCCCGGCCGGGAGGAACCCGCGCAGGGCGGCGATGCCGTCCACGCGTGGCGCCGGCTCCCGGAGGACGAACGCCTCGTCTGCTGGCTGAAGATCGTGGACGGGATGACCGTCCGCGCGCTCGCGGACCTCCTCGGCACCTCGAAGAGCGCGGTGGACCGGACCTTCCGTCGAGGGTTGACCCACCTGCGCGGGGAGCTGAGCCGATGCTGAGCTGCGAGAACGTCCGAGACCTGCTACCCGGTTTGGTGACCGGCGAGAAGGCGTCGCACGACGTGCGCGAGCACCTGGCGATGTGCGACGCGTGCCGCACAGAACGCGACCGCCTCGCGCGAGAGATCGCGACCGTCCGCGAGGACCTGGCCGTGCTCGCACCGTCGCCGTTCCTGGAGGACGCGGTGGTCGAGGCGGCGCACGAGACCGTGGGCCCGGAGCGCGTGCGGCGACCCTGGCCCTACGTCGCAGCCGCGTTCGTCGCCGCCGCCGCGCTGTTCCTCGTCGTGCTGCTCCCGCGCCTGCAAGAGCAGAGCGGCGGCGAGACGCCCACGCCCATCCCGGGCGAAGAGGGCGAAGAAGGCGACGTCGCACCCGAGTTCGTGATGGACGCGGCGCGTATCCACGTGCCTCCGTCCCGGGGCGAGGTCGAGAGGGCACGGCAGGAGAACATGCGGCAGTGGGACCTGCGAAGCGAGCGGGCCGAAGCCGACGAGAAGAACTACCAGACCTGGCCCCGGAACGCCCGGACCGACCTCCAGGAGACGGCGGCCTTCCTCCCGCCCTCGGAGGACGTGCTCCACCGCTGGGTACACGGCGACCAGCTCGGCCGCAAGGGCACACGCACGCACACCGTGGCGACGCTGCCCTCGGTCGAGGGCGTCTTCTACCTTGGGAACGGACTGCTCAACGAGATCGGCGGGACGCTCCACGCGGGCACGACCGGCGAGATCATCCTGGGCGACAAGCTCTGGCAGACGACGCCCGGGACGATGCAGGGCGAGATCACGGTCGCCTCGCCCGATACGGGCGGCGCGCGCGCGCGCGTCCGGGTGCTCGTGAGCACCGGCTACTCCGGCACCTTGATGCTCGAAGCCCCCCTGGCGCGGGCGCTCGGCCTGCACCAGTTCGAGATTCCAGGTCGCGTCGACTTTCGGACGCCGGACGGCAAGGAGATCCCCGTGCACGGCTGGCGCGCACGCGCCCGCGTGGCGATCCCCGAGCTCGACTTCGATCGCGTGATCGAGGTGCAGATCGTGCGCCAGCGCCCCTGGATGGTCAAGCGGGGCAAGCGGGCACGCGAGACGGGCGTCCTGTTCCGTGGCGTGCTGCCCCGGAGCCTGGTCCAGGCGCGCGCGTTCAGATTCGACCCGGAAACGGGGGGATACGAACTCGGCGGGGACGTCAAGATCATCAAGCCCGAGGAGCGGGACGGCAGACCGATCCGGCAGCTGGAAATCGGGGAAGGCGCCTTCCGCCTGCTGATCGGGTTCGAGCCTCCCGGACCCGAGAGCGTGCCGCGCATCCCCGACGTCCCCCTTCTGGGTGAGCTGTTCGACGTACCGCACGCCGGGCTCATCCCGCGGGCCCTCGACTTCGGACCGTCGACCCTGCATGTCATCGACATCGAACGCGTGGCCCTCGAGGGTCGGTGGGAGCCGGGCGCCAAGGTGACCCTCGCCCGCGTGTGGCGCGGCATGACGGCAATCCCCTCCGCCGAGGCGGTGATCCGGACCGAGGTGGGCGAGAATGGGCGCATCGCGTTCCCGCGCATTGCCGGTGAGCAGGGCTCGACGCTCAGGATGCTCGTGACGAAGAAGGACGGCACGTCGAAGTTCCACGACGTCGTGGTCGCCCCGGAGCTCGGGGCTACGCCGCGTCTTGACCTGCGCGTCGGCGCCGACGGCACGGTGCGGGGGCCAGGCTGGGGCGTCTACCTCCTCGAGGGCAGGCGGCTGGGCGCCCAGGCAGCGTCCGCACCGTCTCCGAAGGGCTTCGCCGCCCTGGTCAAGCAACTCCGCCGACACGCCGGCCAGCCGGGGCAACGGAACGAACTGGGGAACTCCCAGGTGGAGCTCACGCTCCACGTCGAGCCGGCGGCGCCGTGGCGGCTGGTGCAGTGGACGCTGCAGGCGGCGGCCCACCCGGAGGTGCGGATCATCACGATCCACCTCGGACGAACCGACGCGCCGCAAGACGCACTCCAGCGCATCGACCTCCCGTTCGACGAGAGGTTGTCTCCCGGACCGCGCGAGGACCTCGTCATCGTGGCCGTGCGGCTGGTCCGGAGCGAGATCGGCGGAGCGCTCCGCATCTTCCACTCGTCTCGCGGTCGGGGCCGGGGGCCCTGGACCTGGGAGGAGCTGCCCGCGATGCTGCGGTCCGCCCACGCCGACCGCGTGCGCGAAGGTGCGAAGCTGATCGCCGAGCTGAAGGTGCCGCCTCCGAGGCTCGTCACGTTCGCTGAGGCTCTCCGGGCGCTGGAGGCCTTCCGCGAGGCGGGATTCGAGGACATCCATCTCGAGGGAGCGCCGCTGCGGTAACGCGCGCCATTCGCGAGGGCGCCCGTAGGATGCGCGCCATGCCCTACGGAGCCTGCGCATCCGGAGATCCCCACAGCGCGCTCGCCGGTCGCAGTGCCCTCCTGGAGGGCGGCAACGCGGTCGACGCCGCGGTCGCCGCCGGCCTCATGGGCGCCTTCAGCCTCCAGACCATGACGGGGCTGGGTGGCGGTGGGCTCATGACGCTGCGCGTCGGCGGCGAGGTCCAGGTCCTCGACTTCTTCTCGAACCTCCCCGGCCGCGGCCGGGAGGGTCCGCGACCCGAGCCCGACGAGATCCAGGTCCCCTTCGAGGACGTGCTGGAGCGCTTCCACATCGGGGCCCCCACCGTGGCGGTGCCGGGCGTGGTAGCCGGGCTGTGGGAGGTCCATCGCCGTTACGGCCGCCTGCCCATGAAGGATCTCGCCTTCCTCACGATCGAGGCCGCGCGGAACGGCGCGGAGATGACGGACGCGCAGGACCGGAGCTTCACGCTGCTACAGGGCATCTGGCGCCGCACTCCGGAGGCCTGGGCGATCGTCGGCGACGAGGACGGGGTGCTCCAGGTCGGACAGACGATCCGCAACGAGGACCTGGCGACCACCCTCGAGCAGCTGGTGGAAGAGGGGCCGCGGGCGTTCTACGACGGCGACATCGGCCGGCGGGGCGTCGAGGCCACGGACGGCCTGGTGGCTACGGCGGATCTCGCCCGCTACGAGGCCGTCTGGCGCCCGCCTCTCGAAGGCACGTTCCGCGACGCGACGCTCTACATGCCCGGGGTGCCCTGCCTCTCCGGCGGCATGCTCTTCGTCGCGCTCGCCGAGCTGGACATGGCCCCCCCCCTCCCCCGCGTCTTCCGGACGGAGGACTGGGGCCGGATCGCGCTCGCCCTGGAGTGCGGCGAGGCACTCCGCACCGTGGAGTACGAGGAGCGCGTGTTCGACCAGGGTTGGCTCGAGAGCCTGGTCGCCGCCTCGAAGAGCGGGAACACGTTGCACTGCTCGACGATCGACGCGGACGGGAACGCCGTCGCCTACACGTCGAGCATGGGCGAGGGATCGGCGCTCGTGGCGCCGGGGACGGGCATCGCGCTCAACAACTTCCTGGGCGAGCCCGACATCGTGCCGCGCGAGGGTACGAACGTGCCGGGCCGGCGGATGATGACCTCGATGTGCCCGACGCTCGTGCGCCTTGGGGACGGGCGGTGGATGTCGCTCGGTTCGGCGGGGTCGGACCGTATCCGCTCCGCGATCCTCCAGGTGCTTGTGCGCGTGATCGACGGTGGCCGACGGTTGCAGGAGGCGATCGGGAGACCGCGCATCCACACCCGCGACGGCACGCTCTACATCGAAGGGTACGGCCGCACGCCCGAGCAGGTGGACGCGCTGCGCCACTTCGCCAAGAAGGTCGTGACGACCTGGGCGCCCGGCTTCTTCTTCGGCGGCGTGCAGGCGGTGGCGCAGACCGACGGGAGCGGCTTCGACGTGGGAGCCGACTCGATCCGCCGCGGGTGCGCCGGCTACCTCGCCTGACCGCCGCACATCGGGGTCAGGCACGTTTCGCCGCTTTTCGCGGTGGATCCGATCGGCCACCACCGAGCTCCCAGGCCAGGACCCTCCGTCGCTCGCGGAGAAAGGTGTGCCGGTCGAGGGCCGGACCGTGGAAGCGGGAAGGATCTCCATAGCCATCGGCGCGCGACATACGGTTGCCCCGAGGTGTCGAAGCGCGCCCGATCCCGATCGAGGCGCAGCCCCGGTGAGAGTCGCCGTTCTTGACCTGACCCCGATCGGTGGTCGATCCCGATCGGTGGTCGCGATCGGTCGGCCCCGGTGAAAGGCGCGGCTGTTCACCTGACCCCGATCGGTGGTCGATCCCGATCGGTGGTCTGTGGTCCTGCCCGCGATCGGTCGGCCCCGGTGAAAGGCGCGGTTTTTCACCTGACCCCGATCGCCCCGATCGGTGGTGCTACTTGGGATCGAACTCGAAGCCTCCCTCGGCGGCCTGTTCTCGGATGGCCTCCTTGAGGGCACGGTCGAGGGCCAGCGAGTCGTCGAGCTGCTGCTTGTCCATCTCGGCCTTCACGTGCGCGTCGCGCTTCTTCGAGAGATCGCGGATGCGGCCCTGGATCTTCTCGCGCTCGGCCTTCTTCTTCTCGAGGTAGGCGAGGCGCTTCTCGGGCTCGATCTTCTGCAGCACTGCGGGGAGGTCGGCCTCGGGAATCTTCGCGAGGTCGAACCCCTCCTCGCCCATCTTGTCCACGAGGTCCCACGAGGCGTTGCGGTAGAGCCGGCCGGCCTTGGCCGAGGCGCGCTCGGCCGCGGCCGGGGCGCCGGCCGCCTCGGCGTTCTCGTCCTGGGCGACCTGGCGGGCGCGGGACTCCAGGGCCACCAGGCCGTAGGCCACGTAGGTCTTGTTGATCGACGCGGAGAGT
>JAUXCH010000739.1 GCA_030618975.1 Planctomycetia bacterium | reverse complement strand
TGAGGGGGTGGAGCCGGGTGCCGGCGCCGCCGGCCAGGAGGATGCCCTGGGTCTGGGGTGCTTCGGTCGTCACGGAGATCGGTCCTCGGGGGTGGCGGTGGGGATCGGGCAGGCGGCCCGTAGGTTGCGCGGTGTTCCCGGGCGAGACCGAAGCGGTGGAGGCGCGTCGCCACGGGCCGCTCCCGACCGGCTCCATCTCCCTCGATCCGGCCCCGGGGTGATGGCGCGGTGGGAATCCTAGCGCCCCGCCCCGCTCCGGACGCCGTCGAATCGGCGCGGTCGCCGGGTGGTGCTCCCGGGGGAAGGCCTCCCGGGAGCAGCCCCCGGGGCCTGCCCCGCCTCGGGTGAGGCCGGGCTACTTTCCCCGTGTCGGGGGGACCTTCCGTCTCCCTGGATCGGACGGGCGGGAGAGGCGGGTCCCATTTCGCCTCCTGTCAGGGTCCTCGGGGGGCACACGGAACCTCCCGATGACATATCCCGGGGAAACTGCGGTCGAAGACGGTGTACCCGGGAGGGGCTTCGTCTGCGCTGCACGGGAGTGGGTAGGCCATGACACGAGGACTCGTGACGGGAGCGATCCTGGCGGCTCTATTTGCCAGTCTCGCCGTCCCGGCGTTCGCGGAAGACTGCGGGGCCTCGCCCGCGGGCGAGGCCCTGCCCTCGGCTACGCCGCCGCCCAGGGTGGTCACGGTGGGTGCGCCACGAGGCGTGCCGCGCACCTCGGCCGTCCCGCCCCCGCCGCCGCCCCCGCCCGCGTGGAGCGACGTGCGAATCTCGGCTCCGCCCGCCCGACCGCCGGAGGTGGCGGCCCCGGCAGCCTGGTCGCCCTCCCGTGAGGGAGCGGCACGGAACGTGGGGAACGACGCGGCTGCGGTCTCTCTGCAAGAACGCTACACCCCGAATCCCACCGGGGATGCCGCGCTCGAGCGCGAGGTCGTCGCCCAGCGGCCGTGCGTCCCGCAGGGGCGCATCGTTCGCGGCTGGGGCGGCGACCCCATGAAGATCAGGGATCGGGCGCAGTACTTCAACAACGCCTACTGGGGCTTCTCGCTCTCGTTCCTGCCCAACATCGGCTTGGCCTGGGAGTTCGGTGGGGTCTACGAGCGCACGTCGAGTCTGATCTGGGCGTGGGAAGGCGAGATCACCTGGCAGTTCCTCGACGACAAGATCTTCGCCGACGACGGCGGCCCCGCGGCGGGCGACTGGTACCAGTTCCAGCTCGGCGTGAAGATCGCGTCCGATCCGGACGCGCGCCGCCATTGGACGGTCCGCTGGGGCGGCGTCTGGTTCAAGGCCAACGGCGAAACGAACATCGTCGAGGAGAGCGGCAACTATGTCGGCGCCTACCTCGGCTTCGGGTTCGAGACGGACCTCTCCTGCAACTTCACGATGGGGCCCGAGCTTTCCGGGATGTTCGTCTTCCACGAGGACGGTCGGTTCGAGGTCGTGCCCCAGTTCAACTGGCACTTCATCTGGAAGTTCTGACTCCGTGCTCGTGGATACGCCCCAGAGCCCGACGCTGGCCACCCCGGATGCGGGGCGTGCGCTGGAGGTGGCGGCCGCGTCCCGGCTGCCGGACGTCGAGATCTGGGGCGCGATCCACACGCAAGCCCGTGCCGAGAAGGTCGTGGCTGCCTATCTGGAGAAGAAGCGGGTCCGGCACTATCTGCCCCTGACGTTCACCCGCCGCGTCTACGGCGCACGGGTGCGTCACTCGTGGATTCCCCTCTTCCCGGGCTACCTCTTCTACGACGCAGGCGTGACCGACACGAAGGTGGTCTACGCGTCGAAGAGGGTCGCCCGCATCCTCCGGACGGACGACCCCGCACTCCTCCGGGCCGACCTCGCCAATCTCGCCGGTCTGCTCGAGATGGAGCCGGATCTCGTCCGGACGGAGATCCACGAGCCCGGCACGCCCGTGGAAGTCGTCTCGGGCCCCTACGTGGGCGCCCGCGGCGAGTTCGTACGCCGCAAGGGCGAGACCGTGTTCGTGATCTGCGTGCACTTCATCGGCTACGGCGCCGAGCTCGCCATCGACGAGTCCTGCGTGAAGCCCCTGGACCCCGACGAGGACTGATCCATGCGCTCGCCCCCTCTAGCCCTGGTGCTCGTACTCGCCGCCGGACTTCTCGGCGGTTGTCGAACGGGCCGGATCGTCGACGTCCCTCCGACCGGCACCCCGCTCGTGAACGCGGAGGTTCCGTCCCCGACGCCCGACCGTCCGTCCGAGTTCGTGCCCTGCGCGGCGGACTACAGCAGTGGCTGCTACACGACCTGCCGCCCCGTCGGCCCCCGCACGTCCCCCATCGGCGAGGTCTACGCCGGCGTCCAGGCGGTGGCCTTCCCCGCCTGGGGAGGCGCCGTCGAGTTCGGGCAGGTCTTCGCTCGCTCCCGCCTCGCCACGTGGTCCTTTGAAGGGGACATCACGTGGCAGGATCTGAGTTCGGAGATCGGCGGCACCGCGGACAGCGGGGACTTCGCCCAGGTGCGCGGCGGCATCAAGGCGTCCCTCCTGCCCTGCGGCCGTGGGCATCCCACGGTGCGGGCGGGCATCGGCTGGTTCCGCACCACCGAGAGGACCGACTGGATCGGCAACGCGGGCGACTACTTCGCCTTCCACGCGGGCATCGGGTACGAGTTCGACGTCACCCGGCGGTTCACCACGGGCCCCGAGGTCACCGCGATCCTGGCGGCCGAGGAGAAGGGCTTCGACCTGAAGTTCGCCCCCCAGGTCCGCTGGCACTTCATCTGGAAGTTCTGACCGCCGGCGCCAACACGGGTACGTGCCTCCGAGGGAGGCACCCCGGGCGCTCGCCAGGCCGGGTTCCCCGCCCCCCCTGGGAGTTTCGTGGTCCTGCGGGAACCTCGTCGTGCCGCGGCCTGCCGGGGTGCAGAGGG
>JAUXCH010000880.1 GCA_030618975.1 Planctomycetia bacterium | reverse complement strand
TCAGACGTGCCAGTGGATCCCAACCCGGGTCTTCACCCAATGTTCCACTCAAACGGCGTGCCCATGGTTCCAGCCCCGGTGTGTAATAGGCATCGGCCTCGCCCCGCACCTGGAAGAAGAGCACATTAAAGCCAGCGGCGGCGCTTTTATCGACGATTTCATCTATCTTTTCTGGATCGGCCGAGGCGTAATTGGTCCAATCAAAGCGTGTGACCCACAATCCACGCACTTCTCCATCTTCGAGGCGATGACCTTGTCCTCGGGTCGCATGGAGTACATGAGGTTGTACGTGGCGGTGTAGACGTCCACGAGGCGCTTCACGGCCTCCTTGCGCTGGGCCAGGGGCCCGCCGGAGTAGACGGCCAGGCTGTCGGCCGCCGCGGCGACGACCCCGGGGTCCTCGTCGGTGCGGATGAGCTCGGTCAGGTACGGCATGGCGGACGTGTCGCCCATGATCGCGAGGGAGCGGGCGACCCGTTTTCGGACGTCGTAGTCCCTGCGGTACCGCTTGGCCTCGAGCATGGCAGCCAGGGGCTTCACGAGCTTCACGTGGTGCTCGGTGTCGGCCAGCTCGAAGGCGCGGTCGCGGACCTCGTCGTCGTCGAGCGCCACGGCTTCGAGCGCCGCCGCGCCGGCCTCGTAGCCGCCGAGGACTTCGAGCGACTCGAGCATGGCCACGATCTCGTCCTTGTGCTTCGCGGCTCGGGGGCTCTGGGCCTTCTTCTTCAGCTGCTTGCCGAGCTTCTTGATGGAGGCCTTGCGGACAGCCTCCGGCACGGACTGGTCCTCTGCCCACGCCGGGGCGCAGAGGAAGGCAGCCAGGAGGAGCGCGACGGGTAGGAGGCGGATCACCACGAGGTTCCCAAGACCGTAGGCATCCTAACGCCGGACGCCGCCCCTCGCCGTGGCTTCGGATTAGGATCGGCGACCTGTCTGCGGGAGAAGCCATGACCGAGCACGAGGAGGAGCCGCGGCTCGCGGCGCTCAGGGCCCGTTTCCCGACCCTCGAGACCTGCACCTACCTGATCTCGAACTCCCTGGGCGCGATGCCCCTCCAGGGGGCCGCGGACCTGGCGGACTACGCCCGGACCTGGACCGAGCGAGGGGTGAGGGCGTGGGCGGAGACGTGGTGGGCACTCGCCGGCGAGGTGGGGGACGGCATCGGCCGGCTCTTCCGGGCACCCCCGGGCACGGTGTCCATGCACCAGAACGTGACACTCGCGTCGGCGGTCGTGATCTCGTGCTTCGACTGGTCCGGTCCCCGAAACGGCGTCGTCTGCACGGACATGAACTTCCCGTCCGTCCGCTACGTCTACGAGCGTTTCGCGGGCGGCCTGGGCGCGCGCATCGTCGAAGTGGAGTCCCGCGACGGGATCGGCGTCGAGACGGAGCGGATCCTCGAGGCGATCGACGAGACGACCCTCCTCGTGCCCGTGAGCCACGTCCTCTTCCAGAGCGCGTGGATCCAGGACGCGAAGGCGATCTGCGAGCGCGCGGCCGAGGTCGGGGCGCACGTCGTCCTCGACGCCTTCCAGTCGGTCGGCACGGTGCCGGTGGACGTGGGGGACCTGGGCTGTTCGTTCCTCGTCGGCGGCGTGCTGAAATGGCTGTGTGGTGGACCGGGGGGCGCGTACCTCTACGTCCGGCCCGACCTCCTCGAGACGCTCGAGCCGAGGCTCACGGGGTGGGTGGCGCACCCCGAGCCGTTCGACTTCGCGCCTCCCCCGATGCGGTTCACCGAGGGAGCGTACCGCTTCATGAACGGTACGCCGAACGTGCCGGCGCTCTACGCCGCGAAGGCGGGACCCGCCATCGTCCACGAGGCCGGCACCGACGCCATTCGCGCGAAGAGCCGCCGGCAGACGCAGCGGCTCGTGGACGCGGCGCTTGCGGAAGGGTGGACCGTTCGCGCTCCGATGGACCCGGATCGCCGCGGCGGTACGGTCGCCCTCGACGTACCCCACGCCCACCCCGTGAAACTCGAGCTGCTGCGCCGGGAGGTGATCGTCGACTACCGCCCCGGAGCGGGCATCCGCATCTCCCCGCACTTCTACAACACCGACGACGAGTGCGACCACGCGATCCACGACATCCGGGACATCCTGGCGACCGGGGCGTGGAAGCGCCCCGAGGGGTCGAAGCGCACGGTGACCTGGCCCGTGATGCAATGCAGCCCGCCCGCGATGCAACGCAGCCCATGAGGC
>JAUXCH010000569.1 GCA_030618975.1 Planctomycetia bacterium | reverse complement strand
CGTGCTCGCCGGGGAGGGACGGGGTACGACCGCCGTCGTGTCGATCGCTCCGGTGGGGCCCGACCTCGAGGACGTCGGCACGCTCCTGCTCCGCCCCACGACGACCCTCGTCGTCCGGACCGTGTACGACGGCGAGCCGGTCGCCGGCGCGCGGGTATACGCCTCGTCGCGCCCCATCCGGATGCGACCTCGCCGGGGCCCGTTTTTCGAGGGCACGTGGCCGGGCTTCGACCACGAGGCCTCGAGCGACGACGCGGGTCTCGCCCGCTTCGAGAACCTACCGACCGGCGCCATGCGCGTGCTGGCCCTGGCCCCCGGGCCGCTCCGCGGCGAGCTCACGCTCTCGACGGACGGAGCGAGCACTCCGGTCGAGTTGACGCTCGAACCGGCGCGCGACCTGCGGGTCCAGGTCGTCGAGAAGGACTCGGGGGCCCCCCTCCCCGGCTGCGCGCTCGCCCTGACCGTGGACGGCGACGCGATCGCCGGACCGGGCCCTCGTCCGGTCACCGACGGAGAGGGCGTCGCGGTCGCGCGGGGTCTCCCGGACGACGTCGCGATCCGCGTCGTGGTGATCGGTCCCGATTGGTGCTCGGAGACCATGCGTGGCGTTTCCACGACCGCCGAGCCCGGTGTCCGTGAGCTGCGGGTGGAGATCCCCGCGCCCCGGACGATCCGATTCCCGGTCGTGGCCGAGGACGGACCGCCTCCGCCCGAGGGAACGTGCGTTTCCCTGGAGCAGGATCTGTGGGCCTTCTGGCCCGGCCTGGTGCCTGAGGGCGTCATCGAGGGCGGGGACCTGGCCGTCGGCTTCCACCAGATCTGGTGGGAACGGGCCTTCGCGCGACTGCCGGACGGACGGGTCGGCCGCCTCCAACTCGCCGTCGACTACGACCGCGAGAAGCGGAGGTGTGTCCCGCGCCTCCCCCTCGAGCCGGTGGTGTTTCGCGCGCCGCGGGCCGTTAGCGTGGAGGTGACGGAGCGCGGCACGGGCCGGCCCGCTACGGACGTGGCCGTACGGGTCTTCCTCACCCGGGGCAACCTCGTCGCGCCGTCGGTCCGTACCGACGCGCGCGGCGTCGCGACGGTCGAGGACCTGCCGGCGCTCGCGGGCTGGGTGTCGGTGGGCGCGAATCCGTCGTGGATCCACCCGGGCCGCCACGGTGTGTTCTCCCAACGCGCCGACATCGATCTCGAGGAAGGCGACGCCGAACTTCGGTTCACGGTCGAGCCGATCGAGGAGGGCGTCCTCACGGTGACGACCCAGGGTCGTCCGGGCTTCCCTCCCGGCTTCTTCGTACAGCTCTGGGTCCTGCCCGAGGGGCGCACCTGGCGCACGCCGTACGACGTCGTCTTCGATGCCGAGCGCTCCGAGGTCCGGTTCCGTCTGCGGCCGTCCCTCGTCGAGGCCACCCCTCCGGCGCGCCTTGCCCACCAGCAGGCCTCGATCCTCGCGAGACTCACGAGCGACACCTGCGCCACCGAACGCGTCCGCTTCGAAACCGGTCGCCCGTTGCGCGCCGCTGTCGACTTCGTTCCTGCGGGCTCGCTCGTCGCCCGCGTGGTGAAAGCGGTGGGCATGTTCGGATCCACGACGCTGGAGACCCTGGGGGACGAGGGTGCGTGGACGCCCGCGGGGGAGCCGCCTGTCGTTCCCTTCTCCGGTGCCGAGGAGGACATCCTCTACGACGGGCTGCGGCCCGGTCGCTACCACCTGCGCGAAACGTCCTTCGGCTGGATCAGCGACGAGGTGGAGGTGGGGCCGGGCCCCACGCCGGCGCGCCTGGTCTGGGACCTCACGCGCGCAGGCTTTGCCGAGGGGGAGGTGGTGCTGCCTGCGGGTGTCGATCCCAAGGGCCTGCGGGTCTTCGTGCTGGAGGCCGAGGGTCCGCCGCGCATCGTGGCCGCCACCGTCGAGCTCGACGGCACGACCTTTCGCGTGCAGGTCCCGGGGGACCGGCCGGTCGTCCTGAAGCCCGTCCACCCCGCGTGCGAACCGGACGCGCAAGAAGGCTCGGCCACGATCACGCGCGCGGAGAAGGGCCTGCGTCTCCGCATGCGGCCACGCTCGCGGTGACCCGCGCCCCGGGGGGGCAGAGCGAGTCGGGACCGGCGGGGCGACCCGGTCCCGCCAGGGACGCGTGACATGGTCGCGCCCGTCGGACAGGGCGAGATGGAGGACGAACCGCGGGTGAAGATGAGGACCCTCTCTGCGGGCCCAACGGATCTCGACGCCGGGGAGCGGGCGCTCCGTCGCCTGACGAGGGACATGGCTCAGACCCTCCCTCGTCACCGGGGTGAACTGCACGCGACCATCCCTCGATCGAGGGACGGCTCTCGTCAGTCGTTTCCCTGCATGGAGGGAAACCGTCTTCCGTCCGGGCGCACGCGATCCGCCGTTCGCAACGCAGAGCTTGTGAATGAGCCGACCGGCCTGCCCGTGGATTGCTGCATTTCGTATCCGAGCGTGACCTGGGTAGACGGAAGAACATGGCCCCTGGGCAGGGGGACCCTGGCACCCGGCGGTTCCGTCATGGCCCCAAGTGGGCGATTGCGGTACAGGGCCCGGTGCCCTGAAGGTCGTCTTCGAGCACCGTGTCCTCTCAGAGCGCGCGGGGCCGTGGCGAGCCGTACTTCCATACAGTCTGTATGGATTTCCATATGGAAGGCGCCAGCAGGCGGAGGACGGCCTGGAAGTGGGGCAACCGGCGAGTCGCAGCCTGCCGCGCAAGGCGCACCAGGCTGAAGAGGTCACGGCCCCGGGCCGTGACCTCCCCAAGGCCACGGTGCCGCAGACACCCTGGCCGTTCGCGCCGAAGGCGCCGGACTGGGCAGCGACAATGCTGAGGGTTCAATCTCACCTGTGCATCCCTTTGCTCACCGGGAGACGTTACCGACTGCCTCATCAAGAATCGCACCGAACTACGCTCTCGGGCCGCCCTTCCGAGCGGACGCCGAGGCGCCCGGTTCCTGGGCTCCGCCGGCGTCGAGCTCACGCCCCGCAGGCGCATCGACTGTCCTTGGTGTCGTATATAGTTAGGCAGCCGCAACCAGAGCTCAGGGACGACTCCTCATGGACCTCACCCCCACCATCCGCCGCGCCCTCGAAGACCTCAGCATGGTCGAAGGCCTCGCCGCCGGCGAGGTCGACGATTCGGTCCGTCGCTACCGTCGCCTCGACGACATCGGTCGACGCGGACTCGCCTTCTACCTGCTCGACGTGGAGGAACGACGCCTCCACCAGCACTGGGGTCACAGCAGCACCTGCGCCTACTCGCAGGCCCGACACGACCTCAGTCCGAGGCGAACACGCGAGTTGATAGCGGCGGGCCGAACGCTACGCGAGTTGCCCCTCATCGACGAGGCGTTCTGCGCGCAGGAAATCAACTGGACGCAGGTGCTCCTGCTCAACCGCGTCGTGGTGCCCGAGCACCAGGAGGTGTGGCTCGCAAAGGCCAAGGCGATCAACACGAAGGAGCTGCGACGCGAGGTGTTGAGGTCGAAGCGCGGCGCGAAGCCGCGTGAACCCGGCGACGAGAAGGGCCTGCCGGAGGTGCGGTTCCCCGTTCAGGCAAGCCTGGGCACCGTGCCCAACCGGATGCTCGAGCTGGCGCAGGAGAAGCTGTCCGCGGAACGTGGCAAGGCCGTCGGCGTCGCCGAGCTCCTGGAGGTTGCGGTGGGTCTGTATCTCGACATGGAGCGCAAGGGCAAGTCCAAGGGATGGACACACGTGCCGTCGTCGCTGTACCGCATCGTGCTGCGCAGTGCGGAGCCCGGTGATGGAGCGGACGTGCCCCTCTTCGTGGAGACGGAGGACGGTCTGCTGCCCTTGGACGCGCATGATTCGACCGACGTGATCGCCCGTCAGCGCACGGCGTGCGCTCGCTGCGACGGCGAGGTCGTCGTGGACGACGACGGCGAGGTCACGGTGAACGGCGAGGTCGAGATCGACCCTCCCACGCCACCGGCGATGCGGAGGCGCGTCCTCGCGCGCGATGGACACCAGTGCCGTT
>JAUXCH010000661.1 GCA_030618975.1 Planctomycetia bacterium | reverse complement strand
CGACCGTGTCGGTCGCTACTACGCGCGCGCGCTCGTCGAGGCGCCGCGTGTGAGCTCCACCGCGCTGGCGTACCTGTACGAAACGGGCCTGACCGGGGAGGTGGCCCTCACCGTGCTCGCAGGCGCGCCGCTCCTGGGCCGCGTGATCGACGGGGCGGGCGCGGGGGTGGCGGCGGTCGTGCGCGGCACGGTCGACGCCGAAGGCAAGGACTCGTGGATCGCCGATCCCGTGGAAACCGGCGCGTCCGACGGCGCGTTTGCCTGGCCGGCGCTGCCGCCCGGCGAGGGCACGTTCACCGTCGTGGTCCCCGGCCGCCTCGTGCTACGCGGCAAGAAGGTGACGCTGCCCCACGACGGCCTGTGGACGATCCGCCTCGACGAGGACGGGGGCACCGTGGCCGGATCCGTCCTCGACGGAAGCGGTGAGGCGGTGGCCGGCGCCCACCTCCTCGTCGACACCGGCGAGGGGCTCGCGCGCGCCACGAGCGGCGTCGACGGCACGTACCGCGCCGAGGGTGCGCCCGCGGGGGAGATCACGCGCGTGGTCGTCGAGGCCGAGGGCTTCGGCACCTACGCGGAAACGCCGCCGCTCGCGCCCTGGGCCGGCGCGAGCGTGAAGGCGGGCGAGACGACCCCGCTCGACGTGACGCTCGAGGCGGGTGCGACGCTCGAGGGCGTGGTGCGCGAGGTCGGGACGGGCCGGACGCTCGCCGGCGTCGAGGTCTTCGTCCTGCGACGGACGGTCGGGCGCGGCCAGCCTCCCGTCCCGTACGCGAAGACGGACGCCGCCGGGCGCTACGCGATTCCCGGCCTCCCGCCCGGACTCCACGTCCTCCTCGCGCGCGGCCCGACCCACTACCTGCCGGCGCTCGCGGTCCCGCAGGCCCGCTCCATCCCGTGGACGCCGTCCGGCGCCCCCCTCCTGCCCGGCCCGCCGCCCGCACTGCTGCTCCTCGTCACGAAGACGGACCGGGCGGTCGAGCGCGACCTCGAGCTGGCGCCGGGACTGACGCTGAGGGGCCGGGTCGTCGGGCCCGACGACGAACCCGTCGCCGGCGCAGAGGTCCACGCCGACCAGGCGGGCCTCCAACAGGTCGCCTGGCGCTGGGGGGGCTCGTGGCCGGGCTGGGGGGCGCCGCTCGCGACGACGGGCGAGGACGGCCGCTTCGCCGTTCACAGTCTCCCACCGACCGAGGCGCTCGCCCTGCGCGCGTCGAAGAAGCCGCTCACCTCCACGGCCCCCACCACGGTGCGGCTCGCGAAGGACGAGCCGGCCGAGGAGGTCCTGATCCGCCTGGACCGGGGCATCACGATCGAGGGTCGTTTGCTCGGGCCGGACGGCCAGGGCGCCCAGGGCTGGATCAACGCCTACTCGACGACCGGCGGGTACGGCAACAGCGCCTATGCAGCCACGGAGGCCGACGGGACCTTCCGGCTGGAGAACCTCCCCGCCGGCGGCGTGCACCTCAACGTCTCGAGCGAGGGCTACGGGAGCACCCGCGTAACGCTCGAACCCGTACCCGCGGGCGAGACGAAGCGGGACGTGGAGATCCGGCTGCGCGCGGGCGTGCGCGTGTCCGGGATCCTCGTGGACCAGCACGGGAATCCGGTCCCGCACCATGGCCTGATGCTCGTGCGGCCGGACGGCGGGGCGCAGGTCACCCTGCGGACGGACGAGGAGGGCCGGTTCGAGACGGACCACGCGCCCCGGGGCCGTCTGAAGGCGACGATCACCGAGCTGCAGGGAAACGTCGGCGTGCCCGTCGACGTGGGCAAGCCCTTCGACAGCCCGGTCGTCGGCCTGCGCCTGACCCTCAGCGTACCGGAGCGCACGATCGTCGAGGGCACCGTCGTCGACCCGGAGGGGAAGCCGGTCCCGATCTGCCGCGTGACGATTTCACCGGTGGTGAACGGGCGCGCGGTGCAGGATCGCCGGCAGGGCTTCTCGTACGTGGACGCCAACGAGATCGTGAACGGGGAGTTCCGCCGCGAGGTGAAAGGCGAGGCGCCGTTCGAGATCGAGGTCTCGTCACCGCGCGGCGCGGACGGGGCGCCGCTCAACCTGCTCGAGAACACCGTCCGCGTACCAGATCCGGGGGCGGGCCCGGTCGAGGTCCGCCTCGAACCGGGCCTCGAGCTGAGGGGGCGCGTCGTGGATCCCCGCGGCGCGGGCGTGCCGGCCGTCGTGGTGCACTCGTCGTCCGTGATGACCACGACGGACGACGAGGGCCGGTTCCGGCTCGGGGGCCTGAGCGGGGCCGAGGTACGGCTCGACCTCACCCCGCCCCCGGGCTGGGTCAAGCCTGCAAGACGAAACGTCGCGCTCGAAGGCGAGGAGCTCGAGATCGCGCTCTCCCCCGCCGCCGCGGTCGCCGGGACCATCCGGGACGAGGCGGGCCACACCCCCTCCGGGTTCGCGAGTGTCGAGGCGAGCTGGAAGGCGACGGGGAACGTGCCGAGGGGCAGCCTGCGCGGAAGCGGCATGAACGGCGCGTTCCGCCTCGAGGGCATCCCGCAGGGCGTCACGGTCCACCTCGTCGTCACGATCTACGGCACCGGCGGCGGCGGCGCTGGCGCCAGCGCGCCGATCGCGCTGGACGGCGAGGCAGGAACGCTCGACGGCGAGATCGTGGCGGGCGGAGGCCCGGGTGTCGCGGGCGTGCTCGTGGACGAGAGCGGTCGCCCCGTGGCCTCGGCCTCCGTCTCCGTCGGGCCGGAGGACGGCAGCGGCCGATCCCTCTGGACCCGCACGAGCGAGGACGGGCGCTTTCGTGCCGCGGGCCTCGAGCCGGGCGCGTACCGCGTGTCCGTCATGCGCCCGGGGGAGCGAGCGGCTGCGGACGTGTTCCGCGTCACCGCGCCCACGGAGGACGCGCGCCTGGTGCTGGTCGAGCCCCGGACGATCCGGGGGCGGCTCGCAGGCGAATCGCCTGGCGGGCTCCGCGTGGTCGCGTGGGCCGACGGAGCGCCCGGCACGACCCTCGGGGTCCAGGCCGTCACGAATGCGGGAGGCGCCTTCGAGGTGGAGGGACTGGGGCGCGGCCGCGTCGTGCTGGTCGTGCAGTGGACGCAGGACGATCGCTACGCGCGGTCCCCGCCCCTCGAGCCGGGCGCAACGGGTGTCGAGCTGACGCTCCGCGAGGGCGCGCGGATCTCCGGAACGGTCGTCGACGCGAACGGCAAGCCACCGTCCCCGATAACCGTGGTGGCACACAGCGATACGTGGCAGGCGACGACCTGGTGCCGGGAGGGGAAGTTCGAGCTCCGCCGGCTCCCGCCGGGGACCTACCGCCTCTTCACCCGGGGGCTGGGCCTCGGCCAGGCGAAGGGACCGGAGGTCGAGGCGTCGACGGGCAGAACGAACGTCCAGCTCCGCACGCCGTAGCAGCCCCGCCCCCGAAGCGCCCCAGAAAAGGGGATCTGGCCCCCACCGGGTTGCCACGCGGAGCGGCGAGCCCCACAATGCCCTCCTCGAGGGAGG
>JAUXCH010000469.1 GCA_030618975.1 Planctomycetia bacterium | reverse complement strand
CGACCAGCCCCTTGTAGCCCTGGAGCGCGACCCGCTGCATGTAGAGGGACAGGCCGCGTAGCGCCCCCAGCTCCTCGCCACCGCCCGCCCGTCCCGGGCCTCCGTGGATCGAGGCCGGCAGCACCATCCCGGGCGGGAGCGCCTGCTCGGCCACCTTGTCGGAACCGATCCAGATCCGCCCGTGCCACGGGGCGAGCCCCAGCACGACGTCCCGCGTCCATTCGGTGTCGTTCGAGTACACGCTCGACACCAGGCCGCCCTGGCCTCGCCCCACGGGGTCCACCGCGCGCGCCGGGGTGGAGTCGTAGGGCATCAAGGTGGCGCAAGGACCGAACACCTCGAGGTCGTGGAGCACCGCGCCCTCGGCGTCCGCGGCCACGAGCAGGGTGGGGGCGACGAAGAAGCCCTTCTCGGCGATGGGCTGCGAGCCGCCGTGCACGACCTCCGCCGCCGTGGCGAGCTTCTCGATCCCCTCGCGCACGTCGCGCAACTGCGCCGCGCTCGCGAGCGGGCCCATGGTCGTGTTCTTGTCCGCCGGATCGCCGGTCACGATCGCGCTGAGCTCGGCCACGAGCGCGTCGCGGACGTCGGCGATCCGGCCCTCGGGCACCAGGATCCGCCGGACCGCCGTGCACTTCTGACCCGTCTTCTGGCGCATGTCGAGTGCGACGTAGCGGACGAACAGGTTCCACGACTCGGACCCGGGCTCGACGTCCGGCCCGAGCACGGCGGCGTTCAGCGAGTCGGCCTCGATGTTGACCTGCACGCCGTGACGCACGACCGCCGGGTTCGACCTGAGCTTCCTCCCCGTGCCCGACGAACCGGTGAAGGCGAGACTGTCCTGGGGACCGGCGTGGTCGAGCAGGTCGCGGGCGCTGCCCGCCAGGAACTGGAAGGCGCCCTCCGGCAGGATGCCGCTCGCGACGGCGATCTCCGCCATGCGCCAGGCCACCATCGCGGTGGGGGTGCCGGGCTTCTCGACCACGGGTACGCCGGCCAGCAACGCGCACGCGGCCTTCTCGAACATGTTCCAGGCCGGGAAGTTGAACGCGTTCACGTGGATCGCCACGCCGTGGCGGGGCACGAGCACGTGCCGCCCCCAGAACCGGGCCGTGCGTCCGAGCTGCACGCCTTCCCCGTCGACGAGGAACGGGCGGTCGCCCAGCTCCTTCCCGAAGTAGCCGTACGCCGCCACCGTGCCGGTCGCGCCGTCGATGTCGAACTTGGCGTCGCTGCGCGTCGTGCCGGCGTTGGCGGTCGAGAGGTCGATCAGCGCGTCGCGGTGCTCGTGGAGCGCCGCCGCCAGGTCCTGCAGCATCTTCGCCCGCTCGGCGAACGTCAGCGCCCGCAGTGCCGGTCCTCCGACCTCGCGCGCGTGGCGGAGCACGCCGGCGAAGTCGATGCCGCCGGTCGAGCAGACCGCCATCGGCTCCTCGGTGGTGGCGTTCACGAGCGTGGCCGTGGACCCCGTGCCCTCGTGCCACGCGCCCTGGACATAGCTCTTCAGCGTGATCGTCATCGCGTCCTCCCGCAGGGCCGGGCAGTCTATCCGGCGCAGGGGGTCTCCCGGCTACCTCAGGCGTCGGAACGTGCAGGCGGGGCACGGTTCCCCACGCACGCTCGCGGGACTCGCGGGAATCGTGAGGTCCGGTGCGACCACGAACTCCACGCCGGAGCGCACGTCTCCGGCGCCGAGCACCATCGGTACCGGTTCGCCCGTCACCGGGTACACCCCGCACCACTCGCCCTCGTCGCAGATCAGTCCGTCGTCGTCGAGATCCGTGCCCGCCGCGACGACGTAGACGCCCGGTGGCAGCTCGGGGAACGAGAAGGCCGAAGTCACGCTCGGATCCAGGACCACCTCCTGGACGGTCTCCCAGGTGGAGGCGTCGATGGCCAGCACGTACAGCAGCGCGTCGGGGATCGGCGGTGCCCGGCTCCCCACGGTCATCAGGACCTGCAGGAGCTTCGTGCCACCTGTGGAGGTCACCGTCACCCGGCCCGAGTACCCGCCATCGGTGAGGCCCGTCCGGTCCACCGACACGCCGATCCCGAGCACGTTCCGCGTCGTGTCGCCGGGGCCGATCATGGACGCCGAGAGCCACGGATCCCCGGACTGCGTCGCCACGTCGAGGCTCGACACGGTGAGGGTACCGCCGCCTCCGTTCGTGACCGTCGCCGTGAGGTCCGTCCGCGAGGCGCCGAAACTCATGGAGGTGGGCGAGAGGAGCAGCAGCGGCGTATCGGTGACGCCGCCCTGGGCCGCGAGCACCGCCGCGTGCGCGTCGATCAACCCGTGCCCGTACGTGTCGTCCCGGCCGACCGGTCCGAGGTCGTTCGCCGTGACCTCGAGGATCGTCTCGATCTCGGCCGGCGTGAGCGCGGGATCCACCGCCAGCAGGAGTGCGGCGACACCGGCCGCGTGCGGGCAGGCCATCGAGGTGCCCTGGTAGAAGACGTAGACCGGCTCGGCAGGGCTCTCGCTGTCGTCGTAGAGCGTGGAGAGCACGCCGTCGGGGTACCCGTCCCCGTCCCGGTCGACGGACAGGTCTCCCCCGGGCGCCGCCAGGTCGATCGTGGAGCCGTGGTTCGAGTAGGGAGCGAGGTCACCGCCCACGTCGACCGCGGAGATCGAGATCACTCCGTCGTGCGCCGCGGGATAGGAGGGGAACGACGAGGCCTCGTTTCCCGCCGACGCGAAGATCACGACGCCCGCGGCGCGCGCGGCGTCGATCGCGTCCTGCATCGTCTGTGTCCAGGCCGCGCCGCCCAGGCTCATGTTGATCACATGGGCGCGTTCCGAGGGCAGGGCGCCCGACCCGTTCGGAAGCCTGGCCGCGTAGCGGATGGCGTCGGCGATGTCGGCGATCGAACCGCCCTGCCGCCCCAGGGCCCGGAGGTGCATGACCACGGAGAGCCACGTGACGCCGGCGACGCCCTGCCCGTTGTCCGTGGCCGCCCCGATCGTGCCCGCGACGTGGGTGCCGTGGAAGCTGCTCGTCCCGTTCGGGCTCGACTCGTCGCCCGGGTCGGTAGGGTCGGGATCCTGCCCGTCGCCGTCGGCGGCGTTCGACACGCTCGAGATGAAGTCGTAGCCTCCGCCGAGCCGCCCGACGAGATCGGGGTGGTTCCTCTGCCCCGTGTCGATCACCGCGACGATGACCGACGACGAGCCGACCGTGAGGTTCCACGCCTCCGGCAGGTGCAGCAGCTCGTAGTGCCACTGGAGGTTGTAGTGCGTGTCGTCCGGCTCCGCGTGCGCACGGCAGACGTAGTTCGGCTCCGCGTACCTCACGCCCGGCGTCGACCTGAGCGCCGCGATCCTCGACAGCGTGTACCTGGCGCGGTCGACCTCGTCGAAGGACTCCGGCACCTCGAGGCGCACGCGTCGGAAGGGTGAGCCCGGTCGCCCAGCCACCCTGCCGCCCCGCTTCGAGATTCCGCTCTCCGACGCCTCGACGTCGGCTTCGTCCTCGAGGCCCACGAGGACCTCGCCTGCCACCATCTCACGGCGCGGGCGGCCGTACGGCACCAGGTCGGCGCGCGGCTTGAAGCGGGAGACCTCCCTGTCCAGCGGCGGCAGCCCGCGCGTCTCGGCGCGCATCTTCGAGGCCGAGCGGATCGCCGCTTGACCCGTGAGCGTGAGCGTCAGCGTCCACGCGCCGCCCCCGGAGAACGGGATCGCCTCGAAGTAGAGGAGGGTCCCGCCCGGCACCGTGATCTCGCCGACCTCGGGGTTGTTCGTGAGCGACTCGTACGCGGCCAGCAGCGTCGGTGACGCGGGGTCGTCGGTCGCGTCGAAGACCAGGACGTCGAAGTCGTCGCCCTCGGGGAACGACAGCGCCGACGCCACGGTGCACGCGTTCGGGCACGACACGAGGAATCCGTCGCGCGTGTCCGTCACCTCGTCGGCCGTGCCTGTCAGGGTCACGACCTCGCCCTCGACGATCTCGCCGAGGTACTGGGCGAGCGGGCCAGCACCGTTCGGTTCGCGTTCGGCGATGGGAGAGGACGCCGCCTCGGCACGGATCGTCAGGACGTAGTCGCCCTCGCCGGCGTACGCGTTCACCACGAGGTCGAACGAGCCCTTCGCGTGGAACACGCCGACCTCCGGCGCCGTGACCGCGAGGAAGGTGTCCACGAACTGCATCGACACGATGTCGAACACGCTCATGTCGAAGTCGTTGCCCGTCTCGTCGGGAAACTCCAGGGTCGCCGTGATCTTCAGGCGCTCGGGCGCGTAGACCTCGAACCCGTCGAACGGATCCGAGTCGTCCACGGCCGTCGTGTGCCCGTGCACCACGATGACGTCCCCCGGCCCCAGCTCGCCGAGACGGTGCGCGGTGTCCGGCGAGTCGTTCGGCTCGGCCTCGAGGACCGGGGCTCCCGCGCCGCCGCCCTCGCTGAAGAGGATGCGCCCCGAGAGGCGGGCCGTCCCGACGGGCTCCAGGGGCCGGGGCTCCTCCTCGAAGACCCCACCGCCGCCGCAGGCGGCGAGGCAGAGCAGGCCGACGACGGCGGCGAGCCGGGTTCGCGATCCGCGGGTCATGGAGGTCTCCGATCCGCGCCGCCCCGCAGGGATCCTCCCCCGAACCGAGGGTCGCCCCCAGGGAATCACCGCCCCGGGCCCGCCTCCGAGGCGTGCGCGTTGCATCCCGGCCCGGAGACGGCGACACTCCCCCTCCCTTCGGTTCCACGGGAGACGACCATGAGGG
>JAUXCH010001005.1 GCA_030618975.1 Planctomycetia bacterium | reverse complement strand
GGGAACCCGAGGCGCAGCCCGACGCTGGACCGGTGGTCGAGCCGCGCTGGAGCGACCGCACGGACGCCGAGGGTCGCTTCGCGATCGAAGGCCTGCCACCGGGCGAGTGGGACGTCTTCGTCCGGTCGGCGCCCGGCCACGAGAACTGGCCGACGCACCAGAAGGAGCGCGCAATCCGGCGCGGCGTCGATTCATCGGCGCAGGACGTGAAGTTTCGGCTGGAGGCCGTCGCCGCGAGGCCTCCGCCGGCTGAGCCTCCTCCGCCGCCGGGACCGCCGCCGGGACCGCTACCGCCTCCCGGTGGGGGCGCGCCGCCACGCTGATTCCGCTGTGCGGACCCGCATGGGGCACGGGTCGGTCACCGCGTCTGCGGATCCGGCGTGGGGCGGTGGCCGCCGCCAGGCGTCGCCCGCCCGCCGTCGCCGGTGCGCTACGGCACCCTGGGCTTCTCGTTCGCGGCGATGTCCTGCAGGGCGCCACGCACGCGGTCGATGGCCCGGAGGGCCCCCTTTCGTTGGTGCAGGGCGCCCGCGCGGCGTAGGGAGGCGGAGCGGTAGGACTGCTGCCAGTGGGACCGCTCGAGATCGTCGTCCCTTGCCGGGGATTTCGCGAGCCGCTGCCGGGCGCGGCGCATGTCGTCGAGCGCCTCGTCGGCCTCCCGTTTCGCGCGGTCGTCCCTCTGCACCGCACGTTCGCAGGTTCGGTCCAGGTCGCGCAAGCGCTCCCGGAGGACTACCTCCTCGACCGGAAGCTGCTCGTCCCCGGCCTCGGCCGGCGGGCTCGCAGGAGGCAAACGACGCCAGCCCTCGCGATCGGCTGCCTGCTTCTGCGTCGCGCGCACGGCGATCGCCACGGCGAACAGGGAGACGGCCAGCCCGGAGATCGTCAGCGTCGTGAGGTTCATCGTGCACCCTCCAAAGGGCCGGAAGGGACCGTACCTCTCGCCCCTTACCGGCGGATTGCGGGTGCATTACGTCCGTGAAAGGTTCCTCACCCGCCGGCCAGGGCGCTCACGATCACCACGCTCGCCCCGTCCGCGAGCGGCGTCGCGGGGTCTTCCACGAAGATCCGGCCGTCCACGCTGGCCCGCCAGTGGGGCGCCAGGCGTCCCTCCTCGACGACGCGACCCTCGAGCTCGGGGTGCAGGAGGCCGAGTTGCCGCAGCGCCTCGCCGAGGGTGGCGGCTTCCACCGAAACCACGGCCGCGCCGGCGAGGAGGCGCGCGATCTCGTAGAGCTCGATAGAGACTGTGGGAGGGGTCGAGGCCAGCCGCGCCAGCGCCGCCCGGTACGCCTCCTCGGTATTGAGGTTCTCGAGCGTGTCGAGATCGGCGTCGACGGCGCGAAGTGCGCCGGCCCCCACGCGCACCGTGGGTACGCGTTCGAAGAGGAAGAAGGGGCGCGCTCGATCCTGGGCGAGGAGATCCCTTGCGACCGACTCGACCTCCTTGCGGTAGACCGCAGCCAGGGGATGCACGAACCCGTCGGCCTCGACCACCGCGGCCTGCGCGTCGCCGAGCGCGTCGAACAGGAGGTCGATCACCGCGCGGCGTAGGAAGAAGTCGGATCGTAGCCAT
>JAUXCH010000980.1 GCA_030618975.1 Planctomycetia bacterium | reverse complement strand
TGCATGGTGCCTGGCACCGTACGTGGGTCAGTCGTCCAGGCCCAGCAGGGCGCGGAGGTCCTTCACGTGCCGGTGCACGGACGTGGCGTACGGGTCGAGGCGGGCCTTTTGCTCGTACGCCTCGAGCGCCTTCGTCTTGTCGCCCAGCAGGTCGTAGGCGGCACCCAGGCGGAACCAACGCAGGTCGTCGTCGGGGACCTTCTTCGCGTCCCGGTCGAGCACCGGGATCACCGCCTCGAGCAGCTCCCGATTCGCCTGGACGCGCGACCAGCCATCGAGCGCCGTGCGCGCGGCGGCGACGCGAACCGCCCACGACGGGTCGGACAGCGCCTCGAGCAGCCGGGCGTCGGCCTCCTGGCCCTCGACGCCCGAGAGCGCGCGGACGGCGTTTCGCCGGACGAGCGAGTCGAAGTCGCGCGTCGCCTCGAAGATGGCGTCGGCCATCGCGGAGGCGTAGCGCCCGAGCAGTCGTGCGGCGGAGGCGCGCGCCTCGCGCGGGTTCTTCAGGTCCCGGATCGCCGCCACGAGGGCCGGCCCCGCGTCCGCGTCGCCCAGCCGGGCGTTGGCGAGGGCCGCCATCCAGGGACGCGGCCAGTCGCGATCCGGCCACCACGCCTCGTAGGCGCGCCAGAGCTCCTCCTCGGCGAGGACGGGCGCGTCGGACGGTGCCCCGAGCCCGTTCGAGTGGCACCACGTGCAGGCGTCGGTCTGCACGCGGTCGGAGACGAGACCCATGCGCGGGATCCCGATCGTGTGGTCCGCGACGGCGCCGTGGCCGCGCTCGATGGTGAGGAAGGGCATGTGGCAGGGGACGCACTGCACGCCCGTGCCCGTCGGCTGGTGGTGGCTGTGGCCGGCGGCGTCCTCGACGATCTCCTTGTGGCAGTCGACGCAGAGCGCGCCGTCCTCGTGCGGCTGGCGGAGCAGCGAGCGCACCTCGGATCCGTGCGGCGCGTGGCAGGTGGAGCAGGTGAGCCCGCCCGCGTTCGCGCAGTGGCTCGTCGCGAAGGGGGTACCGTCGTAGATGAGCTCGAGCGGGCGGCCCGCGGGATCGGCGCGCTCGGGGTCGATCACGACCGTGGGATCGATGTACTCGTACAGGTCCGTCCCGGGCACGTAGGGCGGGTCGAGCACCTCGCCCTCCTGGTGGCACTGGGTGCAGAGGGCGACCTTCTGCTCGCGCGACCACGTCTCGAGCCTCTCGAGGGTCTCGTCCATCTCGAGGCGCTCCCACGCCTCGGCGTGGAGTCGGGCCGGACCGTGGCAGGCCTCGCAGTCGACGGCGTACGCGCGCGCGAGGATCCGTGGGCCCACGCCGTCCGGCCCGGGGTCGACGGCCGACTTGCCGCTCATGTGGCAGTGGGCGCAGCGCGCGTCCCAGGAGCGGACGGGGCCGGTCCAGAACGACGGGGCGCCGGGCTCGACGACGGGCGGCGTGTCGAAGTCGCCGCCCGCGCCGAAGAGCAGCTTCGTGTAGTCGAACCACGCGCCGGTCGGCAGCTCGTACATCGCCGGGAGCACCTGCAGGCGTCCGTCCGGCATGCGCGTCATGAAGAAGCGCACGCGGAGGTGCCCGGAGACCATCGTGAGATCGAAATCCTGCTCCTCGCCGTCGTCGCCGACGGTCCGCGCGATCCACCGGTCGCCCTCCCTCCGGAAGGACGTCTTCCCCGGCGGGTGCTCGACGGTCTGCTCCGCGAGCACG
>JAUXCH010000016.1 GCA_030618975.1 Planctomycetia bacterium | reverse complement strand
GGCCTGCCTCTCCTCGATGGTTTCGTAGCGCATGGGGACCAGGATCTGTCGGACCTGCGGCGCGACCGCCCCCGCCGTGTTCAGGCGGCGGACCTCGGCGCTCAGCTTCTGGAGCTGCTCCACCTGCTGGCGGAGCTTGTCCTGGGCCTCGTGCTGCTCCTGCTGGAGCGAGGTGATCGCCCGGTCCCCGGCGATCTGCGACTCGCGCTCCACCTGCTGCGCCACCCCCTTCTCCGCCGCGAAGACCGGCGCCTCCTCCGTCTTCCAACTCTCGTCCTCCTCGTCCGCACGCTCGTGCATCCCCTCGAGGGAGCTGGGGTCGATGCTCGGCTGCGAGGCAGGGACCCCCACGGTCGCAGCGTCGGTCCCGACCGACCTCTTCGTGCTCAGCCTCACCGCGCCGAGCATCCGGAGGAGGAACGGCTTGCGGCACGTGGGGGCCAGGGAGCGCGTGCTCCATCCTCCGTAGTCGCCCCGCACCTCGCGGATCTCGACCCCGGGGTCGAAGGCGACCTGGTGCGTGGTCTCGAGGACCTCGAGCCCGGGGAACTCGGGCGCGGGAATCTCGACCTCGCCGACGGCCTCCTCGCCCAAGCGGGTCTCGTAGGTGAGGGTCGCGACGGTCCGGCCGCCGCAGCGGTGCGCCGGCGGGACGGGGATCCGGAGCACGCCGTCCGGGTCGGACAGCGGCTTCACGCTCTCGCCGTCCACGACGGCGCCGATCAGCTCGCTCCCCGGGGGGAGCTGCACGCGTACGAACTGGAGCCCGATGTTCACGAGGACCACCTCGGCGCGGGTACGCAGGATCCCCTCGCGGGCGACGGCGGTCCGGAGCACCACGAGCGGGGCGATCGCGTCGAGGACGGGGGCGCCCTCGTGCTTCCTGACGACGATGCCGGGGCCCGGCATGTCGGGCAGGAGCCGTACCACCTCGCGCACCGAGAGCGGGTCCATGGCCGCCTCCGGAGGCAGCTCGGCCAGGTCGCGGGGCTCGGCGTCGCCCTCGAGGCCGACCTCGAGGCCCGGCGCGCGGGCCACGACCACGGACCGCTCGACGCGCTCGACGGGCACGCGCACGGCCAGCGGACGGTCGGCGGGGACCCTCCAATCGTCCTCGTCCTGGTCCTCCCAGTAGCGGACCGCCACGAGGTGCCGTCCGAGGATGCGGCGGGCGAGCACGACCTCCCAGCGGTCGTAGCCCTCGGGCGTCCCTTCCTCTTCCGCGTCCACGCGCGAAGCGGACACGAGGTCGGGCGCGTCGATGCGCACGACGTCGCGCGCCCACGTGGGCACGTCGACGACGAGTCGACGGACGCCTGCGCGCTCGACGACGTGGATCACCAGGTTCTCGACCGTCAGACGGCGAGGCGTCGGCAGGGCCCAGGCCACGACGGTGGCGTCCAGCCGGGGCGCGCGCCGCTCGATCTCGAGACGCACGGACGGCGTCTGGCCGTCCAGGCGGTACCCGTAGACGAGGCCTGCGGGCGAGACGCCGCGCGACGTGAGCGCGGCGGCGCCGACGGCGACGAGGTCCTCCACGGCGGCGTCGAGGACGTTGAACGACGCGTCCGCGCCGATGCCCAGGAAGCCCTCCTCGCGGTCCGCGCCGGCGGACGGCAGGGCAAAGGGCAGGGAGACGACGCCCTCCTCGGGCACCCAGTCGACCCCGGCCTGCTCGAGCGTGGCGACGAGGGCGATCTCGCCCCCCTCGGGCACGCCGCGCTCGAGGCGCACCTCGACCACGCCGTCGGAGCGCTGGTCGAAGCCGAAGCCCGTGCGCTGCCCATCGATGGTGAGGCTCCGCAGGCCGTACCCCGCCGGGAACCGTGGCCTCAGCTCGAAGGCCGTCCCTTGCCGTACGTGGTACGTGACCGCCGCGAGCAGGCTCTTCGCCGGCTCGGTGAGATTGAGGTAGTAGGTCGACGACGCTTCCAGGCGCAGGTCGGGCGGCAGGAGGTCGACGAAGACCCCTCCGTCCCTACGGGCCAGCGCGTAGCGCAGCAGGGGCGGCTTGCCCTTCCGGGGTTGCGACGCCAGGCGCCGGCCGCCCTCGACACGGACGTCGTGGGCCTCGACGCCGTTCGCGAAGCCGAGCACCACCTGGGCGCGGAGGCGCACGGCCTCGGGCAGCAGGACACGCGGCATCGCGACGTCCGGGGCCGCCTCGTAGGGTGTCTCGCCGTCGAGGGTGATCGTGACCCGGCCCACGGTGTCCACCCCGAGCTCCACGCGCAACCGCTCGCGGTCCTCGCTCCGGGCGGAGCCCGTGACGCCCTTCCCGCCGACGGCGCGGATCGCCATCGTGGCGGGCAGGTGGAGGTCGAGCGCCTGGACGGGCGTGCCGAGGACGTCCACGTGGAGGACGACGCGGCTCCGGATCAGGCCGTCCTCGATTCCGTGCTGGCTCCTCGACTGGACGTCGAAGACGGGGGGGCCCCGGGTCGTGCCGCGCTGGGCGGGCCCCCACGCGATGCGGAGCCGGCCGCTCCGGTCGGGCTGGAGCGTGAAGGTACGGGCCTCCTCGGCGGGGCTCTCCACGGGCAGCGGGACGCCCTCGCCGACCGCCGAACCCTCGACGGCCGGCGGCACCCGCACGTCGAGGGCCATCGCGCCCGCGGGGGCGAACGACACGTCGACGAGCCGTCGCTCGCCCTTCTCGTGGACGGCGACGAACCCCTCGATGTGGACGCGGCGCGTGCCCGCGCCGTCGAAACGCAAGCGCCCGAGGCCGTCGAGCTCCTCGTAGCGGCCCTCGCCCTCGACCTCGACGCGGTCGAGCGCGACGCCGCGCACGACGAACGGGACGACGCTCGGCCCGTCCGCCAGGACGGACACCTCGTAGTCGAGCCGGACGCGTCCGGTGCTCGGGTCGCTCAGGTCGAGCGACCCGCGCGCGGACACGAGAGCCCCGTCGACCGGCGGGCGGAGACCGCGCTCGGCAGCGTTCGCCCGGGCGCCGGCGATCAGTCTCTCATACTCGTCGTGACGGAGCACGACGCCGCGCCGATCGGCTTCGAGCAGCACGTCCATCTCGTCGGTCGGGACGTGGACCACCACCCGGGGCGCGGGGTCGCCGGCCGTGGCGAGCGGCCCGGCGAGCAGCACCGGGAACAGGACTGCGAGGAGCAGGCAGAACCGCTGGGCACGCGTCACGCCGCACCTCCTTCCGGAACGGGGTCCGGAGCGTTTATCGCGGCCTCGGCCGCGGCGGCGGCCCGCTCGCGCCGCGCGTGGCTCCACAGCACCACCAGCCGGATCAGGCCCGCCACCAGGACGCCGTACAGCATCGCGTTGAGCACCTGGGCGGTGCCGGGGCCGGCGCGCACGAGGAGCACGAGCAGGACCAGGATCATCGCGGCGTAGACCTTGCCCTCGCCGACGTGGGCGAGCCGCAAGGCCCTCCCCAACAGGAGCGCCGCGGCCAGCAGGGCGGCGAAGCAGAGGAGCTTGAAGAACGCGAAGACGCCCGGATCCACACCCGTGATCTCGACCGAGCCGCTGCCGACGCGGTTCGAGAACAGGAAGTCGTCGCCCGGATGCTCGGTGTGGAACGGGCTCTTGAACCCGCGGGCCACGCGAGCCACGGCCACCGTGCCGCCCTGCGCCTGAGCGCCCAAGGTCGTCGAGAGGCCCCCCACGAGGGAGGCGAACCAGGAGCGGTGGGGATCGGCGGGTTCCACGGAGCCGCCGAAGCTCGTATACGTCCGGTCGGCGGGCGCGAACACGCGCCAGGTCAGCAGGTCGGCGGTCACGTCCTCGGCAACCGGGCTCACGGCCCTCGTGGTCGCGAAGCCGAGGGTGGAGGATCGCTCGACGTCGTGGTCGTAGGCGAGCGCGACGACGAAGGTCTGGTCCTTGCCGAGACCGGAGGGCAACGGAATCATCACCCGTCCCTCGTCGCCCTCTCTCGGCGGACGCCTCTCCCCCCCCACCTCCACGGCGCGGATGGTGAAGTTCGGCGGCAGCGTGAGCTCGAGGTACTGGCGGTTGTTGCTGCGAACGACCAGGTACGCCTCGGTGGTGGCCCTGCCGTCGTCGGCGAGCACCGTGTCGAGGTGCATGTGCGAGATGACGACGTCCGCCACGGGCTCGTAGTCGTGCCGGGTGACGAAGAGGCGCACGGCCCACGCCGGGTCGTACGAGCGGAAGGCGAGGAAGTCGTCGTCGCCGCGCAGCGCCGGCGGAAGCTCGCGCGGGTCGATCTCCTCGGCACGGTCGAGGGTCTCGGCGGCCACCTCGAGCAGGGGATTGCGCTGGATTGCCACGTCGTGGACCGTGTTGGGCAAGGGCTCGCCGCCCTCGGCCAGGGGCACGAAGGGCGGGAGGACGACCGGCCGGGACTCGCCGGAGGTGAGGGTCTCCTCGGGGACGTCCTCGATCTCGAGCGGGATCGGGATCACGCCCGTGCGCGGGGACGGCAGCTTGACGGTCCAGATGCCGCGCTCCCCCTGCTCGCCGTCTTCCCCACCGGGATCCACAGGCAGGGGGCCGAGAAGCTGCACGCCCTCGAGATCGAGGTGCATGCGCGTGTCGAGACCGAGCGGCGCGGTGAAGCGCAGGGTGTCGACACCGCGGTACCGGACCTCGTAGCGCAGAACGGCCTGGACGGTCATGCGGTCGGGCTCGAGACGGAACGCGGTCTCGACGCGGGCCGTGACGGCGGGCGCCCGCCGTTTCAGGCCGGGCGTGGGAGCCGTCGCGTCGTCGTGGTACTCGAACCGGTAGGCGAGCGGCACGCGAACGCCCTGCACCGCCGGCGGCTCGGTCGCAGCAGGACTCCCCGCGTCGAGCACGACGAGCCCCTCCTTCTCCGTCACGCGGTGGTCGAGGGCGCTGTCCAGGTGGACCGCCAGGTAGCCGTTCACGTGGTCCGACGCCGCGAGCCGGGGTAGCGGAAGCGCGAACGAGACCTCGCTCTCGTCCTCCTCGCTCTCCGGGAGCGGCGTGGACAGGCGTCCGTCCACCTCGAGGCGGGCGGCGCCCAGCAGACGGTCCCGAAACTCCACGGCGAGCCACCGGCGGCCCTCGCTCTCGTTGACCTTGTGGTCGTCGTACTCGACGCCGCTCACGCGCACGGCCGTGATCTCGAGGTCCGCGGGCAGGTCGAGCTCGACGCCGAAGATGCCGGTGCGCTCGACGACGAGGCTCGCGACGTAGCGGAGGTCGGTGCCCTCGGGACGCACGACGAGGCGGGTCCCCGCCGTCGTGGTGATCCGCGGCGCGAGCTCCTCGACGGCGACGACGACCGCGCCCGGACGGGCCGGGAACCGGTAGGCCAGGGCCCGGCCGGGCGGGGCGCCCTTCAGGGGATCGGGCAGTTCGCTCACGTCGACCTGCAGCAGACCCGGCGTGGCGCGCGGTTCGAGCTTGACCCCTTCCCCCATCAGGAGACGGACGAAGCCGGTCTCGCGCTCCACGCGCTCGATCGCGGCCAGGGGCAACTCCACGTCGGCGGGCAGCTCGGGCAGGGGACGTTCCAGGCCGAGCCGGAGCTGCCACGCGTCCTTCACGGGCTCGCGCAGGACCACCTCGATGCCCCGGCCGTCTTCGCTCCGCGTCCAGGTCCGGATGCCGTCGCCCTGGACGTAGAGCGTCACCGCATCCGGCGGCACGACCAGCGACAGCCGGTCGAGCGGCGCGCGCAGCACGGTCAGATCGGCGACCAGCTCGCTGCGGAGCACGCCACGGTCGACGCGCACGTCGTGGCGCTCGTCGGCGAAGACGAGCGGTTCGACGCGCGGTCCCTCGTCGACCTGCTGGGTCCAGGCGATCTGGATCCGGCTCACCGGCCCGAGAAACGCCACGAGTTCCGTGCGACCGCTCTCCAACGCCCGGGTGGTCGACGCGAGGCGCGGGGTCACCTGGATCTCGGTGGCCGAACCGGGAACCGTCAGGCGCAGACGGGACAGCGGGACGGCGGGGAGGGAGAACGCCGCCGTGTGCCGGTCGCCGTCTCGCGCGGCGCCGATCCTGAGCGACAGCGTCAGCGTGCGGCGGCCCGCGTCCTCGAGGAGGAGCTCGTACCCGCTGCCCCCCTGCGCGGCGGGGACGAGCAGGGCGGGCTCGCCGTCCACCCGCGCCTCCTCGATGCCCGCGCCGGCGAAGTCGAGGGGAATCCGTTGCCAGCCGTCGGCGAGGACCTCGATCTCGAGCGTCGCGTCGAGGTTCACCATGTCCCCGTCGGCCCGACCCTCGTAGGCCGCGGCGCGCACGGCGGCCGGCAGCGGCAGACCTTCCTCCTCGCCGTCCACTTCGTGCGCCTTGCGCCAGAGCTCGAGGAACTCCTCGTAGGGCAGGAAGACCCCCTCCCCCTCCTTCTCGAACACCTTCGAGAGGTCGCGGAACGGGATGTAGATCTTGTGGATCACCGGCGTGTCGTCGGGCTGCGGTTCGTCGGCGGGCTCGTCGGCGGCGAGCGGCAGGGCGGTCAGCCCGCAGGCGAGCGCGAACAGGAACGCGAGCAGGAGGGGAAGGCGGCTTCCGGGCGTCGTGTTGCTGGGCATCATCGGTCGGCTCCCGAGGGGGAGCGAGGGCCCACGGACCCCGGCGCTCCCCGAGGCTGCCGAGCCTAGATCCCCGCCGCCGCCGGCACTGCAAAACTCACGCAAAGGCCGACGGGGACACGACCCGGCCGGCCCATCGGACGTCCTGGGTCCGCGCGGGTTCCCTTGGGCGGCGCTAGGCGCCGTGCTTGCGCATGAGGCGCTTGTTGTCCTTCATCCACTGCTTCAGCTCGTCCGGCTTCTCGAACTTCACGCCGGTGATCATCTCGAGAGCCTGGATGAGGGCCTCCCACGCGGCGGGGCGGGCCTTCTTCTTCCGGCCGCCGTACTTGGCCTTCCACTTGGCCTTGGCCGCCTTCGCGTCGGCGTTGCCCGCGGCGCCGGTGTCGACCTTCACGCTCCCGCCGGACCAGGAGTAGCCGTCGGGGTAGTAGTTGAACCACTCCAGCAGGATGGGCAGTGCGCGGTACTCCTTGAGCCTCCCGCAGGTCAGCATCATCTCGGCGGCCACGCCATCGTCGTAGTGATCGATGTAGACCTTCAGCGTGTCCCAGCCCTTCTTGTAGCCGAGCTCGCCGACGGCCTTGATGCCGGCGACGATGGCACGCGCCTCGAGCACCTGGGCCAACTGCTCGTCGCCCTCCGGATCCTCGCGAGACGCCATCTTGGTCATCTCGCCGAGGCCGTCGATCAGGTACTTCCCCGACTTCTTCGCGTAGGGCGTCTGCCGACCCAGGCCCTCCGCCGCCACGGCCCTCAGCTCGTAGTCCGCGTCCCTGAGCCAGATCTTCTTGAGCTGCTTCAGGACCTTCTTGTGCCGCCACATCCCGAACCAGCGCAGGACCCGGATGCGGTCGTCCATGTCGTCGGACGCGAACTTCTCGTCGAACCGCTCGAAGACCTCGTGGTCCTTGATCTGCTGGTCCGTGTGGGGCTTCAGCTCCGCCGCGTCCTCGGCCCGGACCGGCGGGACGCAGACGAGGGCAACCACGAGGAGGGTGGAGAACACGAGCAGGGCACGCATGGGAATCTCCAGAGACCCCCCCAGCATAGCACTGCCCCGGTCGGTCTCGGGGCCCGGTGAACCGGGCCCGGTAGTCAGGCGGACCGGCGCTCCGGGGCCTGGAAGAAGCCCACCAGGCGCCGCCACCAGGGCTCGGCTTCGCCGGCGCCCGTACCGGGACGCGGCACGCTGTCGACCACCCAGTCCGTCACCTGCTCGGTACCGACGCCGTCGGCCTCCGCGGCGTAGGACAGGATCAGGCGGTGTCGGAGGACGGAGTGGGCGACGGCGACGAGATCCTCGTGGTCGGGCACCGCGCGGCCACGCAGCATCGCGCGGGCGCGACCGCTCACGACCAGGGCCTGCGCCGCGCGGGGACCCGCGCCCCACTCCACGTACTCGCGCACCGAGGCAGGCGCGCCTGCGCCGGACGGACGGCTCGCCTGGGCGAGCTGGACCGCATAGCGCACGATCGACGACGGCACGGGCGCCGCGGCCATCGCCTCCTGGACCGTGAGGAGTTCCTCGCGCGACGCGATGGGCGTGAGGGGCTCGTCGTCGAGACGCACGGTCATGCGCGCGATGCGTTCTTCCTCTTCCCAGCTCGGGTAGTCCAGGAGCACCTTGAAGAGAAAGCGATCCAGCTGCGCTGCGGGCAACGGGTAGGTCCCCTCCTGCTCGATCGGGTTCTGCGTCGCGAGCACGAAGAACGGCGGCTCCAGGGGCCTGGAGATCCCGAGACTCGTGACCTGCTCCTCCTCCATCGCCTCCATGAGGGCGGCCTGGGTCTTCGGAGGGGCGCGGTTGATCTCGTCGGTGAGGACCACGTTGGCGAAGATCGGCCCCTCCGCGAATCGGAAGGCGCGCTCGCCGGTGCCCGCGTCCTGGGTCAGGTACTCGCTCCCGGTCACGTCGGACGGCATCAGGTCGGGCGTGAACTGGATCCGCGAGAACGACAGGTCCAGCAGGTGCGCGACCGTCGAGAGCAGCAGCGTCTTGGCCAACCCGGGGACGCCTTCGAGCAGCACGTGGTTGCGCGTGAACACGGCGATGAGAACGTGCTCGACGACATCGTCGAGCCCGACGATCCGGGTGGCGACGTGCGCTCGAAGCGCGCGACCCAGGCGCTCGACCTCCCGGGCCGTTTCGGCGGGCGAGCGCGTGGCGCTCGTACGGGGCGTGGGCGCGGCGGGCGACATGGTCGAGGAAGTCTACCTTCCGATCGGGCTCGCCCCGCGGGCTTCCCCGCGTACCCTGTGCGCGTGCCGTCCCCCCGCCTGCTGGTCGTGCTCTCGTCCGACCCCGAGGGGCCCGTGGTCCGTCATCGCTGGCGCGCCTTCGAGACGGCGCTTGCCGAGGCCGGCATCGTCCTCGAGGTGGTGGGCTGGCCGAAGGAGATCGAGGGCCGCCGCCACGCCCTCCACCGGGTGGAGACGGCGGACGGGGTCGTGGTGTCGAGCCGCTTGCTGGCCGTGGGCGACACGCGGGCCGTACGTCGTCGGACGCCGCGTCTCCTGTTCGACCTGGACGACGCACTTCCCTACCGCGACAGCGCCCGCGGCGCGACGAGCACCTGGAACCGGCGCCGGCGCTTCCGCCGCCTGCTGCGCGCGGCGGACGGCGTCTTCGCCGGCAACGCCTACCTCGCCGAGCTGGCCCTCGCGGCCGGCTGCGAGGCCGCCGTGTTCCCGACCGTGGTCGAGGTTCCGCGGGGCGAAGCCGCGGCCGAGCCGCCCCTGCCGCCGCCGGTGCTGGGCTGGATCGGCACGCGCGCAACACTGCCCTACCTCGAAACGGAGCTCGTCCCGCTCTCGGCGATCGTGGCCTCGGGCCGTCCGTTCCGCCCGCGGGTCGTCGCGGACCGGGCCCCCCAGCTGCCGCCCGGTATCGCGCTCGAGGTCGTACCCTGGACACTTCACGGCTGGCGGGATGCGCTGTCCGCGATCCATCTCGGGCTCGCCCCCCTGCCCGACGACTCGTGGACGCGGGGCAAGTGCGGTTTGAAGGTGCTGCAGATGATGAGCGTAGGCCGTCCCGTCGTGGCGAGCGCGGTCGGCGTCCAGACCGATCAGGTCGAACACGGCGTCACGGGATTCCTCGCGACGACGCACGAGGAGTTCCTCGACGGCATGCTGTCGCTGCTCGACGACGCGGCCCTGCGCCGACGCATGGGCGAGGCGGCGCTCGACGCCGTCCGGCGGTCGTGGTCGGTCGAGGCGTGGGCGCCGCGGCTCGTGGCTGCGGTGGAAGGGTGGCTCGGGTGAGCGACGCCCCGCGCCACCTCCTCGTCCGCCTGCCGAATCCGCTCGGCGACGCCGTGATGGCCACGCCGGCGCTCAGGGGCTTGCGGCGCGCGCTTCCCGCCACCCGCATCACCTGGGTGGGCCGGTACGCGGCGCTCGCGGCCCTGGACGGTCTCGAAGACCGCGACGACGTCATGCCGATCGCCGAGCCGACGGGGTCGCGCTCGCCACGGGCGACGGGCCGAGCGTGGCGTCGCCTGGCGCCCGACGCGATCCTGCTGCTCCCCCACTCGATCTCGTCCGCCCTGGCGGCGCGCCTCGGCGGCGCGCGTCGGCGAACGGGGTGGGGTGGGCAGGTCCGGAGGGCGCTCCTCACCGACACCGTCGCGCTCGCGCTCGAGGACGGGCAGCTCGCGAAGCGCCCCATGACGGCCATGTACCTCGATCTGGCAGCGCCCTACGGGGCGATCGACGACGGGCAGGGACCGCGGGTCGTCGTGACCGCGTACGACCGGCGCCGCGCCGCGCGGCGTCTGGGCGGGACCGACGGTTCGTTCCTCGCCGTGAATCCCGGCGCCGGGTTCGGACCGTCGAAGGTCTACCCGCCCGATCGACTCGCGAAGGCCGTGCGCCTCGCGTGCGCCCAGGCGAAGCTCGTCCCGCTCGTCCTGTGCGGCCCGGGCGAGGAGGACCTCGCCCGCGAGACCGCGAGGAGCCTGCGCATCCCGCACCTCACGACGCACGAGCGCCCGCCGGACGTGGGAGAGCTGAAGGCCTTGCTCGAGCGCTCGACGGCGCTCCTCACCACCGACACCGGACCCCGCCACCTCGCCCGCGCGCTCGGCGTCACGACCGTCGTGATCATGGGACCGACCGACCCGCTGTGGACGGAGGGCGACGGCGCGGAGCTCGTCTGCAACGTGTCGCTCGACTGCCTCGGATGCCACCTCCGGGTCTGTCCGATCGACCACCCGTGCATGCTCGAGCTCGGCCCCGAACGCGTTGCGGAGACCGTGCTCCACGCCCTGCGCACGCGGTGAAGGAGACACAGCCCATGGGCAAGCAGAGCCGTGCCGGCGCAGTGGAACATCGGCTCGAGTTGCTTACCGAGGCCAAGCTCGAAGACCTCCTGACGGACGTCAAGGGAAAGCGTTACGAGGCGAGCGGCATCCAGCACAAGGACGCTCACCTCTACATCGTGCTCGACAACATGCCCCACCTCATTCGCATCACCACGGATGCGGGCACGACACCGGAAGCAGCCACCTTGATCGAGGTCCATGGCGGTGAAGGGAGCGGGTACGAGGACGTCACCTATGAGCCCGTCGAGAAGCGCTGGTACTGTCTGATCGAGGCGGACGAAACCCGGTCCGGTCAGCTGAAACCGCGCGTCGATGCGTATGACGAGACGTTCGAGTTCGTCGAGAGCTTCTGGCTGGATTTCGCGCTCGAAACGGACAACAAGGGGCTGGAAGGCCTGTCGCACCTGCGCCACCGAGGGGAGGAACATCTTCTCGGACTCTGCGAAGGCAACGCGTGCAAGAGCGGCAGACCAGGACGCAAGCCGGGCAAGGGGCGGATTCAGCTCTTTCGGCGCGCGCCGGACGAATGGGCGCACGCAGGCACGGTCAGGTTGCCGAAGTCCGTCCAGTTCGAGGACTACTCCAGTCTCGACTTTCGGGATCGGTACGCGACTGTCGTGTCACAGGAGACGTCGGCCGTTTGGGTAGGACGAGTCCGCGAGGATCCGTCGAACCTCGAGGATCCGTGGGAAGACGACGGCCACGTCCTCCTGTTCCCCCGCGACTCCAAGGGGCGGATCATCTTCTGCAATCTCGAAGGCATCACGTGGCTCGACGAGGGAATCGTCGCCGTCGTGTCGGACAGGGCCAAGGCCGGCAAGCAGCACAAGCACTGCAAGCGGAAGGACCAGTCGATTCACGTCTTCAAGCTGACCGAGCCGGCTGATTGAAGGGTCGAGCTGCGGCTAGTTGAAAGGTTGGACCCCGGCCAGATGAAAGGAAACACCTCCTGAGCCCAGAAATCAGGGGCCTGGCAGAGGTAGAGGCGCCGGGCGTCCCGCTGCCCGACCGCCGGAGTTTGCGGCGCAGTGAACGGTGGGGATTCCGGTCTGATCCCGATCTTCCACGCCTTGGGAACGCGGTAGCCCGATGAGGCGGAAAGCCCACCGCGCCTCTCAAACAAAGGGCCGTTCTCGGAGGAGGCGTGCGGCATGGTGGATCGCATCCAGGTCCTCGACCGCCTGAGGGGTCCAGATCAGGACAGCCATCTCGCCAGACGCTCGCGAACCTGCTCGTGGGAAAGCCCCTGGCCGTTCTGGATCTGGCGCTTGCCCCGCTCCACCTTCACGCGCAGGAGCACGGCGTCCATGATCTCGTCCAGGGATGCGTCCTCGGGCAGGTCCCGGATCGCTTGAAGGACGAACTCCTTCAACTGTCTTCCCTACTGCATGAACTGCTGCTCCATGCCCCCGAGGTCGTCCACGTACCAGTAGGCCTCCGTCCGGTAGGAGGCTACCTGGTTCGCGGGGATCGTCGCCACGACCCGGCCCCCCGACGTGACGATGAACGAACCGTCGGCCTGCTTCGTCGCGGCGAGCATCGGGTCGCCGACGAACCCGGAGTAGGTCTGCGTGCCACCCGCGGGCTGGAGCTTCCAGGTCTGGAGCCTCACCATCCCGATCTCGCCCGACTTCGCGAAGGGGCCGCCGGACGTCTGGATCGCCACGCGGGCCCGGTCGGGCCCGACCTGCCGCACGCTCGTCGCGATGGCCGTCTGGAGCATCTTCTCGGCGAGCTGCACCTTCGTGTCGCCACGGTACATGTTGCGGGCCTGCGTGTAGTCGGCGACGTCGACGGTGCGCCCGGCCTGCTGCGAGAGGCGCTCCTTGAAGCCGGGGCTCAGGATGTCCCACTCGCCGCTGCGGTCGCCGTAGCGGGCCTTCAGCTTGAACATCTCCACCGTGCCCGACGGCGTGGCGCGCGACGGGGCGGTGGCCTGCCGCGCCGAGCAGCCTCCGGCGAGGAGAGCGACGACGAGGACGAAGAGCAGATTCGTGCGCGGGTTCATGGTGCGACCTCCCGGGGGAGAGCCTACGCGCACCCTGGGACGGGCCTACGGGGTCGAGACGGAGATCGCCACGACCAGCCGTGCGCCCGGGTTCGAGGGGTCGGGTCCCGCGTCGAGGAGGGTCGTCCCCCCCAGCGGAACGCCCACGGTCGTGTCGAGCCGGGTCCGGCGCGCGCGCACCTGCTCGATGGGTCCCGTGCACTGGGCGCCCGTGTCGAAGGGCTCGGCGGCCAGCTCGTGGTCTGCAAAGAGCAGGTCGAGGTCCACGAGGACCGTACGGTTCCCCAGGGGAAGATGCGGCCTCAGGTTCGCGACCAGGCCCCCGAAGCTCTGCCCGGTGACGGGATCGGGGATCCGGGCCTCCTGGGCGACCTCGACGTCGTAGTCTGCGAGGTAGTTCAGGGTGGTGCCCACGCGGAGCGACGCCCAGCGGCCCGGGACCGTGTGCAGGCGACCGGACGTCACCAGGGTGGAGACCTCGGGATCGATCTCGCGCCCCGGACCCGGCGTGACCGCACCCCGCACGGAGTGGACGGCGACGTCGAGCACGACCGGACGCAGGGCCTCGGCCTCGCGCGCGGCGAGGAACCGTCGTACCGCGGCCAACAGGTCCGGTCGGGCCGAGACGAGGAGGCGTCGGTTCCCCAGCGCGTTCAGCCGCTCGCGCTCGGCCCCCCCCTCCCAGCGCGCCGGCTCGACGCCCTCCTGCAGTCGATCCACGAGCTCGTCCACCGTGCCCAGCGGAGCGTCGTCCACGTTTTCCACCCAGCGGATGCGCAGGGGCCGGGCGTACGCCGGCTCCGTCAGCGGCTCAACCGGCTCCCCGGCGTAGAGCGGAAAGGAGGGGGTGGTGAGGGCGCTCACGTCGAGTATCGCGTCCGCGCCCGCCTCCCCGAGGATCTCGACCCGCAGGCGCACGTCGAACTTCCGCCCGCGCGCGACGATGGGGAGCCGGACGTCGCCGCCCGACGGCACGATCGTGGTCACGTGGGCGTCCGCGTGGCGGCACGAGGGCAGCTCGAGGGTGCCCGTGGGGAACCGCTTCTGGGAGCGGAAGGGCTGGGCGAAGTACTCCTCGTCGATGCCCAGCTCCACTCTTCGCATCTCGACCAGATCGCAGAACTGGACGTAGGCCTCCAGCGCCACGCGCTTCCCGTCGAGGAGGGGATAGGCGACGGCGTCGATCACGAGCCCTTCGTCGAGGGCGTCGTACTGGGGGTCGGCGATGGTGGAGCCCTGCGCGATCTCGACCTCGTACTCGTGGACGTAGTCGATGCGGTTCGTCACGGCGAGGGATCGCCGCGCCCCGAACGGGAGCTCCAGCGACCCGGAGAGCTTGCGCCCTCCGGACTCGCGCTGCTCCTCGCCGACGGCGCCTCCGAGCACCTCCACTGTGAGCAGCACGCGCCGCGTCGCCGCCGCGGCGAGTCGGTAGAGGAACGCCTCGACCTCGCGGACGACGTCCGGGCGCTGTCGCACCAGGACGTACCCCCGGCGGAACACGACCCACGCTCCTTCCTCATCCCAGGCCTCGGGCCGCACATGCGACCGGACGAGGTCCACGAGCGTCTCGCCCATGAACACGGGGTCCTCGGGCGAACGCGCGTCCCGTCTCGCCTCGCGTCGGTCATGAAGAGACAGCGCGCCCAGGGGGGGGCCGCGTCGCGGCTCGTGCCTCGCGACGATTCCCGAGACGTCGAAGGAGCGGAAGGTCAGGGCGTCGTCCTCTTCCGCCGTCACGACGGTGGTGAACGCACCCACGACAAGGGCCAGGACGAGGAGGGCCGGAACGAGGTGGGTCAGTACGGCACGATGCATGGGTCTCTCCGGGGTCGGGGCCTAGGGCCTAGGGGTGGACGGCGTCCAGCCAACGTCGCGCTTCGGCAGCCTCGGCCGCGTCGTCGCCTTCGAGCAGGGCGACCAGGACCGGCACGACGGTGCTGCGGTCCATGGCCAGAAGCACGTGGGAGGTCGTGCGACGCGTGCGGCGGCTTCCGTCGAGGGTGAGGATCGCGCGCACGGCTGCGGCGTGCGGGATGCGGCCCAGCGCGGCGATCGCCGGGCCACGCAGCTGGCGGTCGGACGTGCCGAGGCGCACGAGGGCGGGCACGGCGTCCACCGACCGCGTGACGGCGAGGGCCTCGATCGCAGGCCGTTTCAGGGCGGAGTGGGCGGCCAACTCCTCGAGGGCCGCTACGGCCCGAGCACCGCCGATGCGTCCCAGCGTCTCGAGGACCTCCGGCGCCAGGGCGCGGTCCGACGCCAGCGCCAGGAGGGCGGGGACGCTGCGCTCGCTTCCGCAGAGCGCCAGGAGGCCGACGACGCGGCGGCGCTCGCGACGGTCGCCGTCCTCGAGGCGTGCGAGCAACCCGGCCTCGATCCCGGGACCGGCCCGTCCGAACGCCTCGCGGACGCCGCGTGCACCGTGGGCGTCGAGGAGCGCCGCCCCCGCCTCGGGCGTATCGATCGCGGCCAGCGCGCGCGCCGCCGGACCGCGGCGCGTCGCGTCGGCAAGCAGCGCCCTGAGCGCCGGCACCGCCTCGGGCGGTGCGAGGCGCTCGAGCGCCGAGATCGCATCCAGAGCCAGGGCCGCGTCGCGACCGCGCGCGGCGTCGAGGAGCGCGGGCCGGTACTTCGCCTCAGCGAGCGCGGCGAGAGCCGCGTCCTCGAACGCGGGGCGTTCGAGCAGGCGGACGAGGGCGTGCGCCGCGGCCTCGTCGCCGATGCTCGCGATCGCGGCCACGAGCGCGGCGGGTTCCTCGACCTCGTCGAGAACGGCCACGAGCGCCGCCACCGCGTCGACTCCGCCCACCCGGACGAGGGCGTCTCGTGCCGCCTCGAACAGGTCGGGATCCGCGAGGTAGGGCGCGACGGGTCCTGCAGCCGACCCGTCGCCCAACGCGCCGAGCGCGCGGATCGCAGGCTCGCGGCGATCCGCCCGGCGCAGGGCGCCCACGAGCACGGGCAGCGACGCGGGCCGGGCCAGGACGCCCAGGTGCTCGATGGCCGCCGTCGCGTCCTCGGTGTCGCGGCCCCGGGCAACGCGGTGGAGCGTCACGAGGGCGCGGTCGCCCTCGGTGCGAAGGAACGCGCGGTTCGCATCCGTGGGCCGGCGCAAAACGTCGAGGATCCGCGCGCGCCGGCTGGGGACAACGGGTGTATGGGCAACCGTCTGCTCGCGGGCCGACGAGCGCTCGGACTCGGTCTCGCGCGACCGGAGTGCGAGCACGCCAGCGAGCAGGAGAAGGCTCGCCGCCACGGCCGCGATCCACGCGCGGGCGGGCGGGCGGGTCGTGTCCGGAACCCGGAGGAGACGCTCCTCCAGCCCGGCGGGCAGCTCGTGCGGTGCGGCGAGCAGGTCGTCGAGCCTCTGCGAGCGGCGTAGGAGATCGGCCTCGGAGGGATGCCCGTCACGCCTCATGCGTCGAGCTCCTTCCCAAAGCGGCGAACCAAGCTGCGCCGTCCCTGGACAAGGTGCGTCTTCACCGATCCGACGCCGATGTCGAGCAGCAACGCGATCTCCTCGTAGCCGAGCCCGGCTCGCACGCGAAGCAGGAGACACTCCCGCTGGCGGCGCGGGAGGACGTCGACGGCATCGAACACGCGGTCCACGAGCTCGCGCCGCGACGTGCGTCCTGCCGGATCGGTGGGCTCGGCACGCTCGGCCGGTCGCTCGCGGCGCCGAAGCAGGCGGCGACGCCGGCGATCGTGGCACGCGTTGAGGAGGATCCGAAACAGCCACGTACGAGGTTCGGCCTCGCGGCGGAACTGGTCGAGCGCGCGCCACGCGCGGAGGAAGGTCTCCTGGACGGCGTCCTCGGCATCCGTGGGGCGCTCGACGAGGCGCAACGCAACGCCGTGGAGCGTCGCGGCGTACTCGCGAACCAGGCGGGCGAACGCGACTCGCCGCTCCCTGTCGCTCACGTCGGCCGCATCCTCCAAACGAGACGACGAACGTACACGGAGGGCCATCTCGTAGGTGAACTCGGCCGGATTCGTCATCTCACCCCTTTAGACGTCTGGCGGCGCCCCCCGGTATAGGGGAAACCGGACCGCCTCAGTGGCCGGCCGCCCGGCACACGTCCAGGACGCGGTCCAGGGCGGTGTCGAGGGGGTGGGCCTCGGCGACGAGGCGGGCGTCCTCGCCCGTCTGGGCGCGGAGCCGGGGGTCGGCCAGGACCTTCAGCGCCACGGCCACGGCCTCGGGGCTGCCGGGCTCCTCCAGCACGATCCCGCCGCGCATGCCCATCAGCTCGCGCACCCCGTTCTGGGGTGTCGTGATCACGGGGACGCCCATGGCGAGCGCCTCGAGACACACGAGGGAGCAGGGATCGTAAAACGTCGGATGCACGAGCACGTCCGCGGCGGCGTAGAGGATGCGTGGTTCGGTGTAGGAGCCCACCTCGTGCACGCGGTCGCCGACGCCGAGCCGGAGCACGAGGTCCCGCAGGCCGAACGGGAGCCCCCCCCCGGCCACGAGGAGGTGGAAGGGCTTCGAGAGCTCCGTGACCTGCGGGAGCACGAGGGCGCGGATCGCCGCCTCGGCGCCCTTGAGCCTGGGGTGTACGGCGAGCAACAGGCCGACGTAGGCGTCCCTCAGACCGTGCGCCTCGCGAACCGTCGAGAAAGGCGAGACGCGGACGTCGAAGTGCGAGGCGTCGACGCCGTTGGGGATCACGACCGTGCGCCGGGCAGACGCCGGAACCACCTGCCGCATGCGCGCGCGAAGCGCCTGCGAGACGCAGATCACGCGCGGACCCTCCGCCGCGGCGAGCAGCGCGGCTTCCGCCTCGGCGAAGAAGCGGTGCTTGCCGGACAGGCGGCGCGCGAGCAACCGGAGGCGGGAGACGCGACCGCGCGACGCGTCCTGCGCGTGAATCGCGTCGGCCACGAGGCCGCCGTGGGGCAAGTAGACGTCGACGCCCGGACAGTGGCGGAAGCCGAGCACGACCGAGCAGCCGGCGTCGCGCAGCATGGCGATGCCGCGCTCCGCAAAGACGCGGTCGCGGGCCGGACGCCTGCGCGGCGCGGGGACGTCGAGGAACTCGAGGCCGGGTCCGATCTGGAGGCCCAAGGTCGCGACGACCACCTCGTCGCCCGCCCGCACCGCTCGTGCGAGCAACGCCCTGGTGTGCCTCTCGGCGCCGCCTCCCGAGCCCGGTACGAGGCGGTCGGTCAGCACGCCCAGCCTCACGATCGACCTCCGGCAGGCCGGGCCGCCTCCCCCACCGGGGTCCGGGGCACGTGCGCGCGGATGCGGGCGGCCTTGCGTTCGACGCGGCGGGCGAGACCGAGCAGGTCCCGCCCTGCGTCGGCGCCCGGAAGCGCGCGTAGGTAGTGCGCGAGGAAGCGCATCCGCTCGCCGCGCGTGACGGTGGTAGGGGGCAGCGAGGCCTCGAGCGACGCGAGGTCCTTGACGACCCAGCGACCGAGACGGCCGAGGTGCCTGCCGGCGCGCTCCCAGTCGATGATCGCGACGAGCGGTTCCTCGGCAGCCGGATCGACGAACACGTGGTTCAGGTAGAGGTCGCGGTGGTGCCGACGGAGGCCGTGCAGCCGCGCAACCTGGGCGGAGAGGGAGAGGAGGACGACGCGCCGGGTGGTCCAGCCGAGCGCGTCCTCCCCGAGCAGGTCGTCGAGCGGGCGTGCCGGTGCCAGGTCCGCGAAGCCGCTCGCGGCGCCGAGCTTTCGGTCCACGCCGGTGAACACGGGCTCCGCCGTGGGCAGTCCGTGGTCGCGGGCCCAGCCTGCGAACAGCCACTCGCGACACACCGTCCCGCGCTTCCTGCGCTTCACGTACACGAGCCGTCCGTCGACCTCGAGCTCCAGGTTGGCGCGGCCCGGCAGGTCGCGGATGCACGCGGCGCGTTCGAGCACGGCCGCCAGGGAATCGAGGCCCGCGCGCGCGACCGCGGCGGCCCAATCCTGCTCGACGTGGAGCTCGGGCTTCGCCAAGATCCACTCACGCCCCGCCGAGGACGAGCAACCG
>JAUXCH010000468.1 GCA_030618975.1 Planctomycetia bacterium | reverse complement strand
CTTTTCGCAGCCGAGCGATCGGGCTCAGGTAAAAAAACGCGCCTTTCGCAGCCGACAGGTCGATCCGCAGGTCGGGGTCAGGCGCAGGTCGGGGTCAGGCAGGTCGGGGTCAGGTAAAAAAGCGCGTCTTTCGCAGCCGACAGGTCGATGCGGGTCAGATGCCGTCAAGGGGGTATGACGGGCGCGCACTTCACCGGCCGGGGTCGCTGCGCTCTCTGCTCCGTTCGACGTTGCCTCGCGCTCCGAGCGGCCCGCGTGGGGGAGCGCCGGGACGTCGACCCGGTTGCCTCGAAAAGCGCGGTTTTTCACCTGACCCCGAGGTCCCTGAGGTTCCCGAGGTGCTACCCCGAGGTGCTAGGATCTGCCAATGCGCGCCACCGCACCGATCGTTCTCGTGTTCCTTCTCGCCGTCGTCGCGGCCCGGGCCGACGAGGGCGAAAGCACCCGCATCCCGCTACCGCACCCCGTTGCCGACGAGACGGACTGGTACGGCGTGTACCAGGGACGCGACAAGGTCGGCTGGGCGCTGGTGCAGCTCCGAGGCGTGGGCGAGGGCGAGGCGGCGCGCTACGAGAGCCGCAGCCGCATCGAGGCCACGCTCTCCGGCATGGGGCAACGTCTGGAATTCTCCCTCGACGCGACGGACGTGTTTCGGGGCTCCTTCCCCTTCGAGCTCCTCACGAGCCGAGAGACCCGGAAGGACGGGGATCTCGTGCGCACGATCGCGCTCGACCGGCAAGCGGACGGCCGCTACCTCGTCGTCCAGACGGAGGGCGAGGACTCGCAGACCGTCCACTTCGACGATCTCGCCTACACCCTGGCCGACCGCCTCTGCCACATCCACTGGGCGATGGCGGGGCCCGCGGTGGGGGACCGCCTCCACGCACGGGAGTTCGAGATCACCGACCTTCGGCACGACGTGTACGGCTACGAGATGAAGGCCGTGCGAGAGCGGAGCGCACGCGGGCTTCGCATCCGGGTCTACGACATCGCGATGCACTCGCACCGGCAGGGGGGGCTGGGCACCCAGGTCGTGGACAGCGACGGCAGGATGCTCAGCGGCCCGCTGGCCGGCGTCGCCGAGCTGCGTCTCGAGTCCCCGGCACAGGCCAGGGAGGAGCGGTTCGCGAGCGACCTCTTCGCCTTCGGTCGCGTGCCGACGACGGAGAAGATCGGCGTTGCGCGGACCGTCAGGCGTCTCGAGCTCGCCGTGTACGGCCGCGGGCGCGACCGCTTCCTCCCCGGGCCCGCGCAGGCGGTTCGCGAGACCGACGACGGCGACACGCTGCTCCTCCTCGGCGAGGACGCGGGTCCGGGAGATCCCCCGACCGCGGCGGAGGTCGAGCAGGCTCTCCAGGCGACGGAGACCTACCCCTCGGACCGGGAGGACGTGCAGGCCCTGGCACGTCGCGCCGCGCGAGGTGGCGCCACGCCGCGGGAGCAGGTGGCACGCCTCGTGGACTTCGTCGCCGGGCACGTCGAGGACCTGAACCTGCCGTCCGAGTACCCGGTTGCACGGCTGCTCGAGGAACCGAAGGGCGACTCGACCGAGCACGCCCGGCTCTTCGTGGCCCTGGCGCGTGCGCTCGGCATCCCGGCGCGCGAGGTGCGGGGACTCGTCTACCTCGGCGACGACGAGATGGCGTTCGGCGGACACGCCTGGGCCGAGGTCGCCGTCGACGGCCGCTGGCAGCCCGTCGATCCGACGTGGAACCAGCAGACCCCGGACGCGACGCACGTCGCCTTCGCGCGCGGCTCGGACGCGTGGGTCGCCATGCTCGCGATCACGCGCCGGCTCACGTTCGAGATCCGAAGCGTGGAGCACGGCCGCTGACCTCCCGAGTACCACGCTTCGGGGCCACGCTTCGGGGTCAGGTCGAAAACGGAGTTCGCGGATCCCGGCGGCACCGGTGGGTCGGACGGGGGTGGGGGACGACCGGGAGACCGCCGTTGCCTCCTGGAACGGGCCGGAGGTAGGCTGCGCGACCCGATCGGAGGTCGTCATGCGCAGCCCCCTGCTCGCCACCCTGTTCGTCCTCGTGCTCCTCGTGCCGTCGCCGCCCGCGCTCGCCGGCGACGACTCGAAGGCCGCCCAGAAGCACATCGCCGTCCTCGTCCACGAGGCGCGGGCGCTCGAGGCGGAGGGTCGTCCCGACGCGGCCCGCGTCCTCTGGAAGCGGGCGCACGAGCTGAAGGCCCGTCTCGCCGAGAGGGCGCAGGACGGGAAGCGGACCCCGCTCACGAGGGAGCACGCCGAGAAGGTGCTCCACGGCCTCGAGATGGGCATGGAGGCGCTGAAGGCCGTGCGCCGCCACGACGAGTTGAAGGCGGTCGCGAAGGTCGCCGACGAGATCAGGAAGCTCTTGAAGAAGGCGCATTCCGACCACGACGGACGAGACGCCGAGATCGACGCCGCGAAGCGCCGGCTGGAGGTCCTGCGCGCCGCCTTCCACGGGCTTCGCGAAGGCGAGAAGCGCGAGGCCATGGAGCGCATGGAGCACGCCATCCACGCGCTCGAGTTGCGCATCGAGGGGCGACGCGACGAGGAGGCGCAGGAGATCCGCCGCACGGCGCCCAAGGTTGGCGAGCAGATCGAGTTGCTCCAGCTGGCGGCGAAGCTCTGGGACGGGTTCGGTCACGAGAGGAAGGCGGAGGCCATCCACGGACTCGCCGAGGAGCTGGCCGCCGCGTCGCGCCGCAAGACCGACCGTGTGCGGCGCGCGCCGACGGACCGCAAGCCCGTCGAACGCGAGGTCGTCGAGAAGCGACTGAAGGTCGTCCGGTTCGCGATGGCGGCCTTTCGCGAGGCGGAGAAGCCGCATCTGGCCGAGCAGATGGAGCGGCTGCTCCACGCCTACGAGATCGCCCTCTCCGGCCGGAAGGACGACGAGGCGCGGGAGATATGGAGGCAGGCGCCGGGCCGCGAGGAGCAGGCCGAGCTGATGGCCAGCGCCGCGCACCTCTACGCCGAGTGGGGCCACGAGGAACGCGCGCACGCGCTGATGGCCCTCTCGCACGAGCTGCGGAGTCGGAAGGCGGACCGGCTCCGCACCGACCGCCGGCCCGGGGCGCGGGCGGAGCCGCGCGAGCACCTCGAGCGGCTGCAGGGCCAGCTCCACGAGATCCGGGAGATGGTCGAGAGGCTCGAGAAGGAACTGCAGGCGCTTCGGCGGAGGCCTGCCGAACGCTAGCGTTTCCCATGCAACGCTTGGGAATGGTCTCGGGCTCTTCTCCCAGGCGTCACGAGCCGCCTGCCGTGGGTCACACTCACCGGGCGGCGGGGGGCGAGCTCGGACGGCGGGCTCGTGGTCCTCCTGATCGCCGGGCTGTCGGTTCTCGGAACCCTTTCCGTCCGGAAGCGGGGACGCGCACGCGGGCCGTGACGACCGCTGCCACGCGATCCGTGAGCCTTGGCTCTGCGTCACCGGGCATCGGAACGTGCTGGAAGAGGCGGCTCGGAGACGACACATGGCGCGGATCGGGCCCTTCTTGCCCCTGCCAAGGCGGAACTGCCAAGGCGGAACGACCCTCGAGGCGGCGAGAACCGACAGGATCTCGCGCCCGACGGAGAAGACAGACTTGGGCCATGACACGGCTTCAGATCTACATCGACGAGATTCTCCGGTTCAACGCGGTGAATCTGATGGAGGGCCACTCCACCATCGACATCCGCACTCCCAGGGAGGTCGTGTGATGAGAGCCGCAAAGGAGTTCGACTGCGTGGCCGTGAAGAACCGGATCCAGCGTGAGATGATCGAAGAGGAAGAGCGCATCGGCGAGGAGGCAGCGAGGCGTCGGCGTCGCGAGTGGCTACAGATCTCGGATTCGCCTTTTGCCCGCCTGTGGCGCGAAGCCTCGAGGGGATAGGTCCCGGCCGACCGCCGTCAGACGGGCCGGCCCGATCTGGAAGACCGGCTCCGGGCATGAAGACGCATGCGCCGGCAGTCTTACGGTTCCCGCCGGATGTCCACGCATTGCTCGAGGAGACCGCTCCCGGTGGATCGACCTCACACAGCACGCCCACGCGGGTGCTCGCTGCGTCTCCGCCGTGCCCGAGTGACCGTCACCGCCGGGCCCGGGCGCGGAGTGTGGGTACCGACGCGCGCTCTATCGGAACCAGATCGTGTCGGCGAGCCACTTCCCGTCGGTGAGGATCAGGGTCGTCAGGGTGCGACCGTTCTTCATCTTCACCTTGGCGGTCTGCTTGCCCTCGTACTCGCCCTCCACCATGCTGGCGAAGAGGTCGTCCAGGCTCATGCTGCCGACCTCCTTCGCACCCTGGGCCATCGCCTCGGCCGTGATCCCGTTCTGGAGGCGTGGCGTGAAGCACGCCTTGAACGCCTCGAGGTCACCGGCCTTCAGGAGCGCGTGCTGATGCTCGATCGACCCGCGCGGCGTCGACATGTCGGCGCTGCTACCCGTCTCCGTCGTCTCCGTCGTCTCCGCCGGCGGCGCCGGCGGCGCCGCCGGCGCAGCAGCGTCCCCGTCTTCCCCTTCTTCGCAGCCGCACCCGCTGAACGCGAGCGCCAACACGAGACCTCCGATCCAAACCCACTGTCTCATGGCTCTCTCCGCTACCCGCCGTGTGCGGGAGGGGCAGTATGGCCGATGCGCCGGCTGCGCGCCATTCCCAATGCGCCGTGACGTGCAGGATCGTCGCCACGCGCCCCCCCGGAACGCCGCCCTCCCCGACGGTCAATCACCCCCGCGGAGGG